>CALGMC010000069.1 GCA_937959145.1 uncultured Chlorobiales bacterium | reverse complement strand
TTTGACATTTTAGGTCCGATTATGATAGGACCGTCGAGTTCTCACACAGCGGGCGCAAGCCGAATCGGATTTATCGCGCGTCGCCTCTTGGGCGAATCGCCGCGCCGTGCCGTCATTACGCTTTACAACTCGTTTGCGCGCACGCACAAAGGGCACGGCACCGATTGCGCGATTATTGGCGGCATTTTGGGCTTTGCACCTGACGATGAGCGCATTAAAGATGCGTTTGACATTGCACGCTCAAAAGGGCTTGATTGGCAGTTTAAGTTTCAAGGCGATGCCGAGCGGTTTCACTCCAATGCGGCACGTCTGCAACTCTTTGGAGAGAAACATAAAATTGAAATCGTGGGTGCGTCGCTCGGTGGTGGAAGGATTAAAATTGAGGAAATCGAGGGCTTTGCAGTGGAATTTACGGCGCAACTCGATACGTTGGTTGTCATTGCTGAAGATGTTCCGGGAAGTATTCAACGCATCAGTGGCATCATCGCTGAAAGCAACGTCAATATCGCGCAGATGTTTGTCTCGCGTAATAAAAACCAAAAGCCGCCAATGGCGAGCATGGTTATGGAATTGGATAATCCGCTTCCGCTTTCGTGTGTGAGCGCGGTCGGTGCGCTGGGGTGGGTGAAATTCGCACGACTAATTGAATCCATTCAAGAAGGAAGTTCAATCTATGAAAAGTGAAGTGCAGATTAATTCAAATCTTCATCTTGTTGTTCGCGTTGTTCTTCAAAGGCTTGACGGCGTCGCGATTGACTGGCTTTGGCGTAGGTTGTAACACCGCGATAAATTCCGTAAAGAAACATCACTGTCATCAAGATATTGCGATACTCGACCGTCGCCCATTGCGGCACGAGTGCACCGAGATAGACCATTCCGCCCAAAACAAAAAACATGAGCATTACGCTGTAGCCAATCACTTCGTTGGTTGTTAAGCCAAACCACATGCCGCGCGACGTTTTTTTTCGCACAGGCTTTCGTGCACGCTCGCGTTGAATATTGCGCAGCACTTCGTCAGTTTGGCGCACATTGAAATCGTCGTCTTCATTTTTTCCCGACCCGTTTGAGTGATAGTCTCCGTTGTTCATGGTTTCCTTTAATTTGAATTGACGAAAAGGCGAATGGTTTTCAAAAATTGATACTCGGTTCTTAATACCTCGAATAAAAAAGCCGACACCCAAAGGCGTCGGCAAAGAGCATTGAATTTGAACTTAGCGTGCGTTGAGTTTGAAACTAAACGGCACCATCAGCCACACCTTAACAGGACGTCCGTTTTGAATGGCGGGCGTATAGGTCGAGTTCATCACGGCGTTGATGACAGATTCATCAAAAATATCCGTTCCCGGATTTTTAATGATTTGCGCTTTTTCTGGCTTTCCATTTTTTCCGACGAGCACCTTGACAATCACCTTGCCCTCGATGCCTGCTTTTCTCGCCATATCTGGATATACGGCTTGAACACGATTGACAAACTCGGGGTCTTTTTCCACAGCCACGAAGTCAGGTGGGTCTCCACCGTCGTCAACTGGTTCAACCGGTCCTCTTCCAGCACCTGCAAAGCCGATATTCGGGTCAGAAAGTCCTGTGGTATCGCCTTCGCCCGCGGCACCTTTGGCAGTTGCTTTCTTGATAAGGTCTTGGTCAGCGAATGTTTTTTGGCGAGGTGCTTCTTCGTCCTTCACTTTTTTGACTTCACCGACGTCGGGAGCGGCAGGCGGCTTAAATGCGGGTGGCGGCGGTGGTGGCGGCTGGTTTTGGTCCATCGGCGGCGGCGGTTGCAAATCCGAAACGGAAAGTTGTCGCGGCTTCACCGTTACGATTTCATCGTCCGACGCAGTCAGGAGTTGTTTAATCCAGCCCCAACTCAAATAAAGAATGAAGATTGTGGCAATGATGCCGATAGCGTAGCCAACGCCTTTTGCCATGAACACATGATACTCTCGGCGTAGCACGAGATTCCCATATGTCAGATGGCGCAGCTTATCGGTGTCGAGGTAGTCCGTCTTAACGAAGCCGTCTTTATGCTCCGCGACGTCCATCACTTCTTTTTCGTCCGTCATTTCTTTTTCTCCTTTGGTTGAGGTTCGGTTTGTGCACCACCAGCAAGCATTTGTGCAATCTCTTCGCCGTCAGCCTCGGTGAAATCGGCAATACTAAATCGTTTGATGGGAGGATTCGCGATGTTCAACTCATCAATAATGTCGACAAGATTTCGGTATCGGGCTTTTTTGTCTAATTTCAAAACCAACACCATGACATCTTCGCCGACTTCTTGGCGAATTTGTTCGCGCTTTTCCCTGAGCATTTTACGGAACTTGTCGCTGATAGAGGGTTTTCCGCCACCACTTTCGTCGTAAAGTTCAATCGCCTCAGGCGGCTTGAATCCGATGTTCCAATAGGCTTTGTCGCCTTCCATAATGCGCACCGTGAGCACGTTGGATTCAGCGACTTCGACTTTGGTTTCCTCGTTCTTTTCAGCAGGCAAGTTAATTTCCATTGTTTTCGGCTTGGAAAACGTGGTAGTAAGCATAAAGAAGGTCAAAAGCAGAAAAGCCACATCGACCATTGGGGTCATATCGAGACTGAACCCAACTCGTTTAGGGGCTTTTTTACCTTTTTTACCTTTTTTCTTCGGCTCTGGTGAACCAACGGCGGCCATGTTCAGTTGAGTGTGTTAGTTGTTAGAATCGCCAAATCCGCCTTCAAGCCCTGTAATGAGGTTGAAGGTCGGCATATTGGTTTTCTTAAAGGTCTTCATAACAAAATCGACCATCTCGTAACTTGAATTGACATCTGCCTTAATTACAGGACGCAATTTTGGGTTAGCGAAACGGGCGGCGATAATCATCTTTTCAAGATTGTCTTTATTGACCCCAAACGCATCGTTGATTTTGAACTTACGAAGCGAATCCTCAATCGCGGGATACCCCGCTTCTTGAAGTTGCTTGCGAATCGTGCTTTCAAAAATGCGCTCGCGTGCCGGTTGTGAGTCGACGCCCAAAAAGAGTTCGTCGTTTTTGCCGATTTGCACCATCAAAATATCGGTATCAGGCAAAGGGACGGTCGCGTTTGATGATGGTAAGTCAATCGGGGTCGGCTCTGGCGGTTTGAATTGTGTCGTGAGCATAAAAAACGTGAGGAGCAAGAAGGCGACATCGACCATCGGGGTCATGTCGAGCTTGAATCCGACACGTTTCGTTTTAACCTTTGGCATGTTGCTTAATCGATTTTGAATTTTTATCTGTCAAAGAGTGACTGAGCCTTATGCACTTACTTTTTCGCTTCGGGTTGCAAGTGTTTGCACAATGTAGAACGCCGCTTCGTCAATCATGTGCGTGAAGCCGTCAATGCGCGTCGTGAAGTAGTTGTAAGCAACAATCGCGACGATACCGCCGAAAATGCCGCCTGCCGTGTTGTAAAGGGCTTCGGAGATACCGCGTGAAAGTCCGACAGCGTCAGGCGCGCCGCCCGTTGCAAGTGCTGAGAAGGCTCGAATCATGCCGATGGTTGTGCCGAGCAATCCCACCATTGTTGAAATAGATGCAATCGTTGAAATCGCAACCAAGTTGCGCTCCAAAAGCGGCATTTCCATTTGAGTTGCTTCTTCCATCGCCTTTTGCAGACTGCTGATTTTCTTGTCAGGGTCAGTTATGTTTTTAGCGATGAGTTCTTTGTGCTTTTCCAAACCTGCACGAATCACAACTGCCAAAGAACTTTGATGTTGGTCGCATTTTTCAATCGCGCTGTCAATTCGTCCGGTTTCAATTTCTTCCTTAACGCTCTTCACGAAATCCGTCATCGTCGATTTGCCCGACGCTTTTCCTAATGCAATCGTGCGCTCAATGATGTAAGCAAAGACCATGATAATCAGAGTAATCAGGACAGCGACGAACGGTCCTCCGTCATACATCGCGTGCCAGATTGAATCTTTGGGCTGATTGCCCATGTAAAAAAAGTAGAACGAGAACGAGACGCTGGCGGCAATGATAATGAGGACCGCTGTGAATGCATTTTGCTTCATAACCGTAGAGTAATTGTTGTTTTTGGTTAATAGAAAACCGTTGATGATTTGAACTGCTGAACTTTGCACGCCCTATATTGCGCAATGCAATGTTGTAATGCAAGATAACACATACAACATACAACCGCTTTGTGAGATACGGCTTAAAGTATAAGAAAAATTCCGATAAAGAAAAACGCCCGCACAAGTAACAGCGGACGATGAATACAAAGCGTAACGCACTTCTTAAAGAAGCAACTTATCAATTTCTCTGTTTAGCGAAAGTAAGATAAGTTTCGCAAATCGCGCTGTTAAATTTTCTTAACCCGTTCACTTCTATTACGTCGGTTCTCGTATCGACTCCATAAGGCAAATGCGAAATAGTTCTGTATCTTCCCAATACTTGTGCCCAATTTTCTAAAGTCACTTATCGAGAACTTTCGCTATGCAACAACTTCTGCTTCTTTCTGCCGACGAAGCGCAAACAATGCTACTCAGCACGGCACTTATCAATTCCGAACGGTTCTCAGTGATTTCCGCTTCGACCTGTGAGCAAGGTTATCAATTGCTTCTTACCGATGCAGGGCGGTTCAACGGCGTAGTGGTGAACTACACAAAGTCCTTAAATGAAACCGCTCATTTTTTCAGCCGTGTTGCTAGACTGGCAAACCCGATTCCAATTGTGTTGCTTTGCGAGCGTGGAAATGAAAATTTGATTATCTCCTCAATGAAGAACGGCGTGAAAGATTGCATCATTAAAGACGAATTGACAGATGAGAATCTGGTCAGAACGGTTTCACAAGTCATCGAGGCGCATAAGTTCGAAATGATGAACGCACAATTTCAGAAGCAGCTTGAAGAGCGCGCCAATCGCGACTTTTTGACGGGCACACTCAACCGCCATCGTTTCACCGAACTTTACGAATATGAACTTTCCAGTGCGCGCCGCTACAAGCGTCCGCTCTCTGTGGCAATGATTGACCTCGACGATTTCAAACACATCAACGACGCCTACGGGCACAAAGTCGGCGATGAAGCTTTGATTGCACTAAGCGCGTTGCTCAAAGAACAACTGCGAGCCGCTGATTTAATCGGTCGATTCGGCGGAGATGAGTTCATCGTTGCCATGCCTGAAACCGATTTCTCGCAAGCCCAATCCACTTTCAAGCGCATTCGTCAAGCACTCGCAGAGTTCAATCAGTCTGGGCAACTTCCATGCGAACTTGCCATCAGCATCGGTATTAGCAGCAGCGATTCAGGTTACGAAAGTTTGGTGGAACGTGCTGACGAGGCGATGTATCAGAGCAAGATGACGCACAAAACTCAGCAGAAAACCACGACGCCGCCGCAAACTTAACGCTCACACTAATTGATTTGGAATTCCAAACAAACGCCGTATATTTGCGGCTCTTTTTTAGAAATTTCGTGCATAATCTCTTTGCATAATTCCGAATTGAAATCCGAACAGAAATGAAGGCTCTCGTAGAAATTTCCGACAAACAGTTCCTCGTCAGTGCGGGCGACACCATCTTCGTGCCGACCCAAAAAGCAACCGAAGGCGAAACGCTGACTTACAGCAACGTGCTTCTAACCACAGACGGCGCAACCGCAACACTTTCGCCCAAAGCCGCTGTAACCGCAAAAGTGCTCGCACACGTCAAAGGCGAAAAAGTGCTGGTCTTTAAGAAAAAGCGTCGCAAACGCTATCGCCGCACCAAAGGGCATCGTCAAGGATACACGCAACTTGAAATTCTTTCTGTTGCGTAATTGCTAAATTGTTTAACCACATAATTTCAGAGGAGATTTACAATGGCACATAAGAAGGGCGCAGGCTCAACTAAGAACGGACGCGACAGTAATCCGCAGTATCTGGGTGTAAAAGCCTTCGGCGGTCAAATGGTAAGCGCAGGCTCAATCATCATTCGCCAACGCGGCACGGTCTACCTTGCGGGCAAAAATACGGGAATGGGCAAAGACCACACCATTTTCGCTACGAAAGACGGCAAAGTGCTTTTCAAGACGGGCAAGAACAATAAAAAGTCCGTTCATATTGAATCGGCATTGTGAGTGCAACCAAAGTTTGTTTGAAAGCCCGTTCAAAACGGGCTTTTCTGTTTTCAAGCGAAGACTGTAAATTCCAACAAAGCACATTTCAACACAACAAGTAGTGTTGCCCTTCCAATCGCTATGCAATCGTTCTTGTAGAATCCTATCAAAACGCTATCATCTTTGATTTATGGAATTTTCCGACTATGCCCTCGACGCATTTTATGATGAGATGTTTGACGAGCAAAGAGCGACGCGACCAGCCTATCAACGCTTGCGCCAATGTTTATCTGAACTCAGCAAAGAGGAACTTTTGCGCCGACAATACGCCGCCGAGCGATACCTCTTCTCACTCGGCATCACGTTCAGCGTGTATAGCGATGAAGCCAATATCGAGCGCATTTTTCCATTCGACATCATTCCGCGCATTATCGACGCAAACGAGTGGCGCACCATCGAGGCAGGTTTGAAACAGCGCATTGAAGCCTTGAATCTTTTTCTCAACGATGTTTATCACGAGCGGCAAATCATCAAGGATAAAATTATTCCCGATTACATTGTGGATTCAAGCAAAGGATATTTATCCGCATGCATTGGCTTGAAACCGCCTAAAAATGTCTGGTGCCATATCACGGGCACGGACTTGGTGCGGAGCGGAGACGGCAAGTTTTATGTATTGGAAGATAATCTGCGCTGTCCATCGGGCGTTTCGTATCTGCTTGCCAATCGCGAAGTGATGAAGCGAACCTTTCCCGAAGTCTTTGAACAAATCGGCATTTATCCCGTCGCCGATTATCCTCAACATCTTTTTGAAACCTTGCAATCGGTTGCAAATCGTCCGAATCCAAAAGTGGCGGTCTTAACGCCGGGGATTTACAATTCGGCGTATTACGAGCACGCATTTCTGGCGCAACAAATGAGCGTTGAACTCGTGGTCGGCACCGACCTTGTCGTTAAAGACGATATGGTGTTCATGCGCACTACCAAAGGACTCGAGCGCGTTGATGTGATTTATCGCCGCATTGACGATGTGTTCATAGACCCGACCGTCTTCCGCCCTGATTCCCTGCTCGGAATTCCGGGCATTTTTAATGCCTACAAAAAAGGCAATGTTACGCTTGTGAATGCGCCCGGCACCGGCGTCGCCGACGACAAAGTCGTTTATGCCTTCGTGCCGAAAATGATTAAGTATTACTTAGACCAAGAGCCAATTCTGCCCAATGTGCCTACCTACGTCTGCTCCGAAGAAAGCGAGCGAAAATATGTGTTAGAAAATCTCGATAAACTTGTCGTCAAAGCCGCTAATGAATCTGGCGGCTACGGCATGCTTATCGGACCGCACGCGACGAAAGAAGCACGCGAAACCTTCAAAACTTACATTCAGGAAAATCCCCGCAACTATATCGCCCAGCCGACGCTTGACCTCTCGCGAATCCCCTCCATCGTTGATGGCGGCAAAATTGAAGGGCGACACGTCGATGTTCGCCCCTACATTCTCTACGGCGAAAAAATTCACGTGCTCCCTGGTGGCTTAACACGTGTCGCACTCAAAAAAGGCTCGCTCGTCGTCAACTCCTCGCAAGGCGGCGGCAGTAAAGACACTTGGGTGCTCTACTAAGTTGCCAAAGCCGCTGTGATGTTTTGAAAATTGATTTCTTTATATTACTTTGGATTAAGTCTAAATAAGGACGAAACTCAAACATTCAATCTAAATGAAAGCATCTCAAATGAACTCATCTTTTGTGATTCGCGCCATGTGTGTGGCATTAGTTGTTGCTGTTGCCGCTTGCAAAGAAGATGACAAGGTAACCACGCCGCCCCCGCCCGACCTTCAAATTCCGAGCGTTTATGATTCAACAGGCTACGCGGCAACTGTCGTAACCGAATCCCAAGTGCGTGCTCAATTAGCGGCACTCACCAGTCGAATGCAGGTGGGCAGACACATGGATTCAACGGTTACGCTTGCTGTGCTGCAAAGTCTTTACAACGGCACGACGCTCCGCACCGTAACAGGTGCAAGCTACCAATCTAAAATTGATGTCGCCTTGCCTGAACTCGCTCGCGCAAGCGGCAAAGGCGTGCGCTATGCTTGGGAAAATGCGCCCACAGGCGACGGCGGAGTGATTCCGAGCACGGTCGGCGGGCGCGCTGGATACCTCTTCGATGAAAATGTGCTGGAATTGGAACAAGTGGTCGAGAAGGGACTTTTCGCCGCCGCCATGTATAACCACGCCGTCTCGCTCATTAGCGCGGGCAACATCACCGAAGCGACTATTCACAAACTCGTAGAAATCTACGGCGCAAAGCCGGGCTTCGGAAACAATGAACGCAACAGCGACCCTAACCGCGACCGCTTCTCGGCGCAATACGCCGCACGCCGTAGCGACAGTGCCAACGCCAATAGCCTTTACGCTCAAATCAAGCGCAACTTAATCACTGCACAAGCCGCTGTGAAAGGAGGGTCAGCGTTTAATGCACAACGCGACCAAGCCCTCGCCGACTTCAAACTCAACTGGGAAAAAGTCCTCATGGGAACTGTAATCAACTACTGCCACTCGACGCTGGCAGGATTAACCCAAGCAAACCGCGATGATGCTGTCGTCGCAAGTGCGATGCATGCCTACGGCGAATGTATCGGATTTCTTTCAGGCTGGAAAGCCGTTCCCGCTAATCAACGCCGAATCACCGATGCGCAAATCGACGAACTCTTAGACCTGCTTCGTGCACCATTCGACCAAACGGCAAGCGCGCAGTCGTATCTCTTTTTGAGCAACAATTCCGCCACCGCGCAACTCTTCCGATTAGACGGACGGAACGACCCGAACACGGGCGTCATTGAACGCTTGGCGCAAATCTATGGCTTTTCAAATGCCGAAGTGGAAGACTTCCGAAGAAATTGGGTGGCGTTTCAAAATCGCCGTTGATGAATTTTTATCTCATATCAAAACAGAAAAGGGCGGAACGACCGCCCTTCTCTATTTCTCTCCGATAGGGACTTGACTTAATCGGATTGCAAGGCACTTGCGCCGCTGACGATTTCGATGATTTCTTTCGTGATTGCAGCTTGGCGTGCGCGGTTGTAGGTGATGGAAAGCGTGCGCAGCAGTTCTTTGGCGTTGTCGGTTGCCGATTCCATTGCCATCATGCGTGCGGCTTGCTCGGCGGCGAAAGATTCAAGCAGAATGCGCCAAATTTGGGTAGAAAGGTGGCGCGGTGCAAGGTCGTTGATAATGGCTTCAGGCGAGGGCTCGTAGATGTAGTCGCCACTGATGGTCGGCTTTTTCTCGCTTGGCTGAATCGGCAAGAAAATGTCCGTTTTGAGTTTTGAAGCCAGAAGCGATTTGAACTCATTATAGACCACGACAACGCGGTCGACTTCGCCGTTCAAATACATCTTGGTGGCTTGTTCGGCAATCGCTT
>CALGMC010000068.1 GCA_937959145.1 uncultured Chlorobiales bacterium | reverse complement strand
TAAATCGCCAGTAGCAATAGATTGTTGGTATCCATCACATCCGTCAGAAAGCACGCCAACCTTCACGCCTGCACCGCGCACATTGTAGCGCGTGTGAATCGTGTTAGCACGCGATTTATCGCGCCCTTGCGAAACCACGCTCCCTGCATTAGTAACGGGGCGCAAGACCGGTTGAATAGAAGCAATCGCAGGTTGAGCCGCAACAGCTTCCAACTGCTCAAACGGAATCCACGCTTGAACAATTTTGAACTCTCTGTTGGTTGCGCCGAGTTTCGCGCCATTTTGAAGGGCGATAGATTCAAGTTGCTCGAAAGTTGAGGTCTGTGTTGGACGCAGATACACGTAAATTCGTCCTTGTTCATCAACCTGAACGCCGTGTTTATCGCTGAATTGAGCGGCATTGCGCATCTGTGCATTCTGCGACGTCAATCCTGCTTGGCGCATTGCCGAAATTTTTTGCAAGATGTTGGATTCGATTTTCTGTTGTGCGGGCGTGCGAGCGTTTTTTTCGGCAAGCAGTTGTTCAAGCGTTTTGGCAGAACTTAATTCTTGCGCGCTAACAGAGGCAGAGAAGTGCACGAACAGTGCCAGCAGAAGCAGTAGCAATCGAGTGTTCTTCATTGGTTGAATGCGGTTTGGTTAACGAAAAAACGAACCTGAATGTAGGTTCACGAGTTACAAAAGAGAAATTTTCTTCAAATAAATTTTGCTTGCAGTTTCAATCGTTTGTGCCATTCGTTCCAAAACGAAAGGCTTGTTGATGAATTGATAAATCAAGCGCGATTTGAGATGCTCTTCAATCGTCGGAAAATCAACGAAGCCTGACATAAGGATAATCATAATGTTGGGGTCGACGGCGCGAATTTTTTTTGCAAGTTCAATACCGTTTGCCGTTGGCATTTTGTAATCAGTAACGCAAACTTCAATAAACTTTTTGTTGTCCTCGATGAATCGAAGAGCTTGCCAAGGCTGGTCGAAGGTTTTCACTTCGTAGAGGTCGCTGAAAAAATCCTTGAGAACCTCCAAAATTTGAGTATCGTCGTCAATAAAAACAATCATGGTAGAAGTTTTTTTTGAAGTTAATCAACAATGCGTTTGCCCAAAGCAGATTGAATGAGCTCGACCGCCGTTTCCGCCGTTCGATTTCGAATGTCTAAAATCGGGTTGTGCTCGGCGACTTCCATTGAAGCGAGTTTGCCTGTTTCCGCAATGGTTTCCATAATGAGGTGCGCTTCGCGATAATCCAGACCGCCTTTGACGGGTGTGGCAACGCCGGGCGCGATGTCAGGGTCTAATCCGTCCAAGTCGAGGCTAATATGAATCGCATCAACGGACTTGACAAGATGCGCGGCGGCTTTGCTGATAATTTCTTGAATGCCGCGTTTATCAATATCGGTCATCGTGTAAAAATTAACGCCCATTTTTTTGAGCAGAGTTTTTTCGCCCTTGTCAACCGAGCGGATTCCGATGAGATGCACATGTTCAGGTAGAAGTTTCGCGCCTGCTCCGCCGATGTTTACAAGTTCAGTAAGCCCCATGCCGAGAACCGTTGCCAAGGGCATGCCGTGAATGTTGCCGCTGGGCGAGGTTTCGGGGGTGTTGATGTCGGCATGAGCGTCAATCCAAATCAGCCCGATTTTTTGCCCCCGCAGTTTGAAAAATTTTGAAACGCCGCCGATAGTGCCAATCGCCATCGCATGGTCGCCGCCAATGACAACGGGAAAGGCGTTTTCGGATAACACATTGGCAACGCGCCCGCAAAGGTCGGTTGCAACTTTTTCAATCGTGTCAAGGAACTTTGCATTCGGCGCGCCTATCGGTAGCGACTTGCGAGGCGGAACGGGCAGGTCGCCATCGTCGCGCACGTCGTGCCCAAGTTCTTCGATTTTTTCTTGTAAGCCAGCAATGCGAATGGCGGCAGGACCCAAATTCGCACCTTGATAGTCTGAACCTAAATCCAAAGGAACGCCGATAATGCGAACTTTCATAACCAAACGGTCAGGTTAATCGCAGACGAGGTCAAAGAGTTGAGATAAAGTTTCTTTGAGTTCACGGCGAGGAACAATTTTATCAATAAAGCCGTGTTCTTGCAAAAATTCAGCGCGCTGAAATCCGTCGGGCAATTCACGGCGAATGGTTTCTTTGATGACACGCGGACCCGCAAAGCCGATAAGCGCGCCGGGCTCGGCAAGGTTGAAGTCGCCAAGCATTGAGAACGACGCCGTAACGCCGCCCGTTGTCGGGTCGGTCATAAGAGAGATATATGGAATGCCGGCTTTGTGCAGGCGCGTTAAGCGAGCTGAAGTTTTCGCCATTTGCATCAATGAAAGCGCGGCTTCCATCATGCGTGCGCCGCCCGATTGCGAAATCACGACAAGCGGGGCTTTGAGCGCGAGGCTTTTGTCTATGGCACGCGCCACTTTTTCGCCGACCACCGAACCCATCGAGCCGCCGATGAATCCGAAATCCATTGCCGAAATCACCGTCTCTCGTCCTGAAATTTTTCCGATGGCATTGCGGCAGGCATCGTTCAAGCCAGTTTTTTTTATCGTGCTGTTAATGCGGTCGACATATCGCTTCGTATCTACAAAATGAAGCGGGTCAGCTGAGCGAAGATTAGCATCAAACTCTTCAAACTTTTCGCCATCAAAAAGAATCTCAAAATACTTTTGGGGTGAAATACGGAAATGGTTGCCGCAACTGGGGCAGGTGTAAAGGTGGTCTTCCAACTGTTTGCGGTGAATGGTCGCGCCACATTCGTCGCACTTCCACCATAATCCTTCGGGCATGTCGCGCTTTTTTTCAGTCAAAACCGAAGGACGCTCTCGCTTATACCAAGACATAAATTGGAGTGGTTAATAAATATTTGCGAGAAAGATACGAAACGGACTTTCAGGAAAAAAAGTAGCCGATTGAGCAGGGGAGAAACAACCGTTCAAGCGATAAACTCTTTTTCCGACGCTTTGACGACCAAAACAGGACGCGCCGCATGGCGAATCACATTTTCTGCCGTGCTTCCCATCAACAAGCGGGAAATCCCCGTTCGCCCGTGCGTGCCGAGAATAATCAGGTCGACATTTTCTTTCTGCGCTTGTGCAATCACGCAATCCGACGGCAAGCCGAATGCCATCACTTGCTCAACCAGCACGCCCTCTTGAACTTCCTCTTTAACAATTCGCGCTAAATCTTCTTTTGCATTTTTCTCGAGCTCAATTTCAAGCGGAACGTAAGGCACATTGACATCGGCGGCAATGGGCTGAGGCTGTATGACGTGCATTACCGTAATTTTGGCGTTCATCGCTTTGGCAAATTCGTTCGCATAGCGAAGCGCGTTTCGCGAGGGCGCGGAAAAATCAACCGGACAGAGAATTTTTTGAATGTGAATCATCGCAAAACTCCTTTGTTCATTTAACAAAAAAGCCCTCCAACGCGAAGCGAAGAGGGCTTGTCAAAAAGCGAGCAATTAGCCTTTGGCGGCAATGTATTTGAGCAAATCGACAACACGGTTGGAGTAGCCCCATTCGTTATCATACCAGCTCACGAGCTTGAAGAATCGGCTGTTGAGTTCAATGCCTGAACCCGCGTCGAAGATGCTCGAGTGCGTATCGTGAATGAAATCGCTGGAAACAACTTCATCTTCCGTATAAGCGAGAATGCCTTTGAGGTAGGTTTCGCTGGCGTTTTTCATGGCGGCGCAAATTTCCTTGTAGGAAGTTTCCTTGACGGTGCGCACCGTGAGGTCGACGACCGAAACCGTTGGCGTTGGCACGCGGAAACTCATGCCTGTGAGTTTGCCTTTGACTTCGGGAATCGCAAGCCCGACCGCCTTCGCCGCACCCGTTGTTGAAGGAATAATGTTAATTGCCGCCGCACGTCCACCTTTCCAATCTTTCTTTGAAGGACCGTCGACAGTTTTTTGCGTGGCGGTGTAGGAGTGAACGGTCGTCATCAAGCCTTCTTCGACGCCGAAGCCTTCTTTGAGCAACACATGCACCACAGGCGCAAGGCAGTTCGTTGTGCAAGAAGCGTTTGAGATAATCACATGCTTGGCAGGGTCATACTTTTCGTGATTGACGCCCATCACGATGGTAATGTCTTCATTTTTTCCCGGTGCAGAAATAATCACGCGCTTTGCGCCCGCCGCAATATGCCCCTTGGCTTTTTCGGCTTCGGTAAATAAGCCCGTGCATTCGAGCACAATCTCGCAACCCAACTCTTTCCAAGGCAATGCGGCTGGACCTTCCTTGATTGCAAGACACTTAATTTTATGACCGCCAACGACTAACATGTCGTCTTCGGCAACTGCGGGGCTGGATTTTTCGCTTGTAACGCTGTGCGCAAATCGCCCTTGTATGGAATCGTATTTGAGCAAATACGCGAGGTTATCGGCAGGAACAAGGTCATTGACGGCGACGACTTCGACGTCTTTCTCGAGAAGTCCTTGCTCGGCAATGGCGCGAAATACAAGGCGACCAATCCGACCGAACCCATTGATACCGACTTTGATTTTTGACATAACAAATGGTGTGAAAAAGTTAACAAAGTTACTGCTTGACGATATGGTCTTTTGCAGAGTTGAAAAGAATTACTGTGAGAATCAATAATACGAAACTTCGCTCTGAATTGCGAGAACCTGCCAATTTGAGTATGTTATGCAGAAGTATGTTCCGCAAAACTTAAATGCAAAACTTAAACCGAAACAGAACCGATGGAAACCACAACACTTGAAGCCCAACGCACGCTCTCGCAATACGAACTTGAACGCGGAAAACCTATGCCAAGTAAAAACCATTCAAAGATTGAAGCGCGACTGTCATTCGCATTGATAAGTCGCTATGATGAAAAGTATGATATTCTCAGCGAGATTAGTTTGGATTTGACTTCAGGAAAAGCAAATCCCGATTTGGCAATCTATCCAATATCGCAAGATGATTGGGAGCGCGATGAGGTGAAAATGACAACGCCGCCGATTACGACGATTGAAATTCTTTCGCCGA
>CALGMC010000067.1 GCA_937959145.1 uncultured Chlorobiales bacterium | reverse complement strand
AAAAACGGAATACCGCCGATAAAAGCGATTACAGGATTTGAGGCGGCGAGAATGACAGCAAACGCCGCAAGGTAAGTCGTATCGGTAATGACGATATAAGGATTAGCGAAAATGCCTTCCCACGTGCAAACGATGATTCCTTTACGGCGTTCTGACGGCGGTCGGTGCGACAAGTGTGTTTCTACAAGCAAGGATTAGAGATAAACGCGGATCATTCTGCGCCAATCGGGCCAATCGTGTTGGGCGTCGTTCCATACGTCGCATTGATTCCAAATGCCTTTGTTCCAAAGTTTTGTAGAGAGTTCTTTGGTCGTTTCGCGGCAGATAGGAATATCCCAAGTGCTGGTGATGAGTTTAAGGTCGATGGCGCGGATTCGCTCGAGCGTGTTGTGGTCATGCATGTTGGGAACGAAGTCGAGCGGGGAGTTAAAATAGACATCGTTGTCGAAGTAGCCATCTAAAAAGCCTTTCGTGCTGTATCCGCCCGACATAGCGACGAGTTTATTGGCGTGCCAAGGATGTTTGAGTGCGAAAAGTGCGGCGATAAACGCGCCAAAACTGGTTCCTGTTAAAATGGTGAAGGGATTTTGGTTTTTATGGCGAATAAGCGGATAGACTTCGTGAATCATATACTGCTCCCACGCATTGTGGCGTTGCATGCGCGCGTTGGGGTGAATGCCGTAGTTATACCAAGTTTCCGCCCAAATGCCGTCGACGCAGTAAAGTTGCAGATACCCAGCATTGATTTTATCGCTGATGGTATCAATCATTTTGAAATCTTTCCACTCGTAAAAACGAGCGTAAGAGGTCGGAAAAACGATGGTCGGTGCGCCCGCGTGTCCGAAAATCATGAGTTCCATATCGCGATGGAGACGATGGCTATACCACTTGTGGTATTCTACGTGCATGTGAAAGTTGATTTAGTTTTTGAGAAAATGAACAGCAATCTAACTCCCGAAACGCGGATTGAAAAATGTTACTGCCCCCTGCCTGTGATAACGACATAGATTGTGGCAAGAATGATTTTTATATCCATTCCGAAACTCATGTTCTCGATGTAAAAGAGGTCGTATTTGAGGCGGTCGACCATTTCATCGACATTGGCGGCGTAGCCGTATTTGACTTGTCCCCAACTCGTAATGCCGGGCTTAACGCGATGCAGGCGCGTGTAGTGTGGTGCTTGTTTGGTTATTTGTTCGATAAAATAGGGGCGTTCAGGACGCGGACCAACAATGGACATATCGCCAATCAACACATTGAAAAACTGCGGAAACTCATCAATGCGATACTTGCGAAGCACTCTGCCAAGCGGCGTAATGCGGTCGTCTTCTTTTTGGGTGAGTTTCGGTCCTGACGCTTCGGCATCGGGGCGCATAGAGCGGAACTTGTAGAGCGTGAACGGCTTGCCGTGCAACCCAACACGTGTTTGCGAATAAATCGGAAAGGCTTTGGTATCGAACCAAACAATCAAGGCAATGATGAGCCAAAGCGGCAATCCAATCAATAAGACCAACGCAGAGACGACAATATCAAAAATGCGTTTTAAGTTGGCTTCAATCGGCGAGAGCAATTTCGGGTCTAAACTGACAAGCGGCATGCCGTAAATCTGTGTCGTTTGCGCCGCGCCTGAAACGATTTCATACATATCGGGAAGTGTTTTCAAACTTACGCCTCTGCCTTCGCAAAGCCCGATGATTTGCAGAAGTTCCTCGTGCCGATTGACTTCCGCCGCAATCATGACCGTCGAGACGCGCCGTGCCTGAATCAGAGACGGAATGTCGTCAACCGTTCCAACGATGTCTTGAACAGCCGTTTCTTGCCCATTTTGATGTTCTTTGACGAAGCCAATCACGTTCAAGCCGAGCGCAGGGTGCGCCTGAATGTCGTCGGCGAGTTCTTGGGCGCGCTTGCCCGTTCCAACAATGAGCGCGTTTTTGCGACCAATGCCGCGCATGATGCGTTTGCGAATTACCGTCGCGTGAAGCACGCGCGCAAACGAGACGCTGGCAATTAAAATCGCCCAATAAAAAAAGATGCCGAATCGCGCTCGCGCCGTTACCTCGACGCCTGAGGATTGTTCATAGAGGTAGTCGTCAATGTATATGAACAAGGCAAGCATAATCGCGCCGACCGTTGTTGCTTGAAAAACAAGCGAGACTTGTTTGTAGCGCGAAACGAATTGCTCCACCTCATAAAGTCCGAACAGCCAAAACAGCCCATACCAAAAGAGCATCATCACGAGCATGGGCAAAATCAACATCGGCACTTGGTCGCTGAATTGAACGAGCGGAATCGCCTCACGAAATTTGATGTAGAGAAGAAACGCGAGATTGAGCATGATACCATCGGCGATAATCGCAGTCCATAATGTCTTCAAATGCGGTGTTTTCATTGATGTATCAAGAGACAACCGAAACTTGCCAAAGGTTGAATGCTTTACATTCAAAAGTGAAGCGATGAAAATAATACTTTGCCGAATGGAATTTCAAGGCGTAGGTCGCTAATTCTTAATCTCAAAACACAAAGGGCGGATACCAAACCCGCCCCAATTTTATCAGAATACCAGTTCTAAAATCTCCGCACAGACTTCAATGAACGGCGACTACCTATTAGCGACGAGGTCAAAGCGGTCTAAGTTCATTACCTTGGTCCAAGCGGCGACGAAATCGCGGACGAATTTTTCTTTCGCGTCGCTTGCGGCATACACTTCGGCAAGGGCGCGCAGTTCGGAGTTAGAGCCGAAAATCAAGTCAACGCGAGTAGCCGTCCATTTGAGTTGGTCGGACTTACGGTCGCGGATTTCATACATCATTTTCTTCTCGTCTGTGGCTTTCCAAGCGTAGTTCATATCCAACAGATTGACGAAAAAGTCGTTGGAAAGTGTGCCCGGATTGTTCGTGAAAACGCCGTGCTTTGAGCCGTCGAAGTTGGCATCGAGCATGCGCATGCCGCCGATGAGCACGGTCATTTCAGGCGCAGAAAGGCGCAAGAGTTGGGCTTTATCGACCAAGAGTTGTTCGGGTGAAAAATTGGATTCTGCTTTTTGGAAATTGCGGAAGCCATCTGCCATGGGTTCAAGCACAGCCATGCCGGCGATGTCGGTTTGTGCTTGCGAGGCGTCCATTCTACCCGGTGTGAAAGGAACTTCAATCGTTACGCCTGCTTTCTTAGCGGCCTCTTCAATCGCGGCGTTTCCACCCAAGACGATTAAATCGGCAATGGAAATTTTCTTGTTGCCCGATTTTGAATTGAAGTCGGATTGAATTTGCTCATAAACCGCTAAGACTTTTTTGAGGCGAGTAGGGTTGTTGGCTTCCCAATTTCGTTGCGGCTCGAGCCGAATGCGTGCGCCGTTTGCGCCGCCGCGTCTATCGGAATGACGATAGGTTGAAGCCGACGCCCATGCGGTTGAAACGAGTTCGCCAGTGGTTAAGCCTGACGATAAAATGCGTGCTTTCAAGTTTTGAATATCCGTTGCATCAACGAGTTGATGATTAAGCGCAGGAATCGGGTCTTGCCAAAGAAACTCTTCTTTTGGGATTTCAGGACCTAAGTAGGTGAGTTTTGGACCCATATCGCGATGCGTGAGTTTGAACCAAGCGCGGGCGAAGGCTTGATTAAACAATTCAGGATTCTTCATGAACTTGCGCGAGATTTTTTCATAAATCGGGTCTTTAATGAGCGAGAGGTCGGTGGTGAGCATCGTTGGCTTGTGGCGTTTATTTTTGTCAAACGCATCGGGCATCATATTCGGAGCGTTTTTAGCGACCCATTGCTTTGCGCCAGCAGGACTTGTGGTAAGTTCCCATTCATTGTTGAAGAGCAGTGAGAAGTAAAATTGATTCCACTGTGTTGGCGTCGGCGTCCAAATCACTTCAAGCCCAGAGGTGATGGCATCGGCACCTTTGCCTGATTTGTAAGTGCTCTTCCAGCCTAAGCCTTGCTCTTCAATAGAAGCGGCTTCGGGTTCAGGACCGACGAATTTGGCGTCGCCTGCGCCGTGAGTTTTGCCGAGCGTGTGTCCGCCCGCGATAAGAGCGACGGTTTCTTCATCGTTCATGCCCATGCGCCCAAACGTTTCCCGAATGTCTTTGGCGGCGGCAACGGGGTCAGGATTGCCGTTAGGACCTTCGGGATTGACATAGATGAGACCCATTTGCACAGCGGCTAAAGGATTTTCAAGTTTGCGCCCTTCGGCGTAGCGTTCGTCGTCAAGCCACTTTTTTTCAGGACCCCAATAAATTTGCTCTGGCTCCCAAACGTCTTCGCGTCCAGCGGCGAAACCGATGGTTTTGAAGCCCATATCTTCAAGTGCAACGTTGCCTGCGAGGATCATCAAATCCGCCCAAGAAATTTTACTGCCGTATTTTTGCTTGATAGGCCAGAGAAGGCGGCGAGCTTTGTCGAGGTTGGCGTTATCGGGCCAACTGTTTTGCGGTGCGAAGCGTTGCAGACCAGCGCGCGTGCCGCCACGTCCATCAGCGATGCGATAAGTGCCTGCACTGTGCCACGCCATACGAATGAACAAGCCGCCATAGTGTCCGTAATCGGCTGGCCACCAATCTTGTGAATTTCTCAAGACGGCGCGCAAATCTTTTTTCAAACCTTGGTAGTCAAGCGTGCTGAAGGCTTGTCGGTAGTTAAAGGATTCGTCCATCGGATTAGAAAGCGATGAATGTTGGCGAAGCGGCGATAAATCCAACTGATTTGGCCACCAATCACGGTTGGTGTAGCCTATTTTACCGAGCATCTGAACCGCCGTTTTGACCGTGTCGAAGCCGAAAGGACAAAGCCCCAAAGATTCAGGGGTGTCGTCGGTTGCACTGTGGTTCGTTTCAGCAACGTGTGTTTCAGGTCTGTGTATGGAGGATTGTTTTCCACCGTCGGCGAAGGTTTGTCCAAATGCGATATTGCCCCTTGCAAAGACAAGCAACAGAGCGAGCGCGAGTGTGATGGTTGCTTTCATAATCGTAAAATAGTTTAAGCGTTAATGGAATACTGAAAAATAAACGGCTCAAATGTGGGCATAAGAAACATATTTACAAAAACGATATTTTTAATATCACTATTGACAGCATCAATAATCAAAATTCAAGATGAACATACAGCAATTTCAATATGTCTTGGCGGTTGTGGATTTAAGAAATTTTGAGGCGGCAGCGGAAAAGTGTTTCGTTACCCAATCAACGCTGAGCACAATGATTGGAAAGTTTGAAGAGGAAATTGGAGTGCAAATTTTCAATCGTAAAACCAAACCCGTTTCTGTAACGCAAGAGGGCGTGCAAATCATTGAGCGACTGCGCATCGTCGCCAAAGAAGTCGATTCGCTCAAAAATTTGATTCAAGAACTGAAAAATGAACAAGAAGGTGAGTTACGAATTGCAGTGATTCCGACCGTCGCGCCATATTTGCTTCCGCTGTTTTTAACGACCTTTACAAAAGCGTTTCCGAAACTCAAATTGGTGCTCGCAGAAGCCACAACATCGGAAATTATTTCGGGGTTGAACCACCGAACGCTCGATATCGGCATTCTCGCCGTGCCACTTCACGAGGAAAATCTCGTCGAACTTCACCTCTACTATGAGCCGTTCTTAATCTATGATTGCAGTTCAACTAAGCGAAAGAAAATCACGACAGCAGAAGCGTTGGATTACACGAAACTGTGGTTGATGGAAGAAGGGCACTGCCTCAGCACCCAAGTAAAAAAAATTTGCGACCTCTCGCATAAGCATTCCGATAAGCCGCTCAACATTGAATTCAGAGCCGCCTCAATGGATAGCCTACTGAAATTCACCAAAGCAAATCTCGGAATTACGATTGTGCCTTACTTAGCCGCCAATGACTTACAGAGCGATAAGACATGCAGTATCATCAGATTTGCCGAACCGACACCCATGCGCAATATCAGTTTGGTTACGCATCGACATTTCGTCAAGAAAAATCTTTTGAAGGAATTACAGCAGACGATTCAAAAAGCCGTTGCGCCACACATTCCCCCTGTCGGCAAAGAAAAAAAGGTGATTAAACCGTTGTAGAAACGCACCGTTGTAGGAACGCAAAAAAAGAACGCCGCATTAGGCGTTCCTTTCTTCAAGCGATGTTGTGGCGAGTTAAGCCGACTCGTTGGATTTATCTTCCAAAAGTTTGGGCTCTGACTTCTTGAACTTGGCAAGTGCATTGTCGAAGCCTGTGCGAAGTTCGGTCCAACTTTTTTCGAGTCCGACCTTCAATTCGCTCCACGCTTCTTCGCTGGTGTTCTTCAACTCTTCTGCCTTAACTTTTAGCGCGTCGCGCTCTTTTTCAAGTTCGGCAATTTTTTGTTTGACTTCCTCTTGAAGTTCATCTGCCTTTGCTTGAAGTTTGGGTTTGAGTTCATCGATTTCAGCATCGAGCTTTTTGAGTTCGTCGGAAAGGCGAAGCAAGAACGACTGTTTGGTTTCTTCTGACATTAGTGTAGTGGTTAAAAGGTTAATGAAAAATGATGCGCCGTCATATACGACTTTTGGGCGAAAAGCATCTCGGATTTTTCGCGATGCTCAACATGACGGACACTTACAATACGAAACAAAAGCAAAATCGGTTACTGTTTCAAGATGAAGCCTGAACTTGCAGGAAGGCTAAGGTGCCCTCTCACAGTGCCCATCGTTTCAAGTGGCGAAACCTTCTTGTCGTTGGCGATAATTTGCCATTCGCCATCGGGCAAGAGAAAATCGACGGATTTTCGTGCGTGCCCGTTCATCACAACAAGAAAATCGTGCTCCGACTGTTTCTCGGCACTTGCGTTGTAGACCTGTTTATCCAATTTGAACGCAACGACGAGCGTGTCTTTGGCATCGATAAACTTGACGGCAGATTTCGGTGCAGAACTGAATATCGGGTTCGCTTTGCGTAAGGCAATTAAGCCTTTGTAGTAATCAACAAGTTCGGCGTTGAGTTTCGCGTGTGCGTAGTTGATGTAGTTGGTCTCGTTATCTTTTTCGTAACTGTTGTGGTCAATTCTGCCGATGTGTTTGTCGGGCACATCGGTTTGAGCAATGACTTTGCTACGCGCAAACTCCTGCCCTTCGTGAATCATCACCGGACCTTGCGCCGTGAAGAGAAACAGCGCGGCAAGTTTGTTAAGCGCAAGTTGTTTGGGCGAAAGTTGTGCGTGTTTATCGACATTGAGAATAACCTCGTCGGGAGAGCATTCACGCAAGCCCAAGCGAATGAAATCGCCGAGCGTGTGGTCGTCGTGCGATTCAAGGTAGTTGATGGAATGTTCTTTTTGTCGGAACAAGCCGCCATCTTCGCGCAGGGTGCCATTAACAAACGTTCGGAGCGAGCGCACATTACTTCGCCCTTGAAATTTTCCGAAAATAAATCCAAGTCCGTTTTCGGGGTTTTGTCCTTTGACGCCGTTGCGAATTTGGTCGTTCCAACTTGCCCAACCAATGTCGCTGAACAGGTCGGGTTCATATTCACCGCCGCCCCATGCTTCGGCAATTAAAATCACGTTTGGGTTAATCGCTTTGGCTTCTTTGTAAATGGCTTTGGCGGTCTCGAAATCAATCATCGCGGCAAGGTCGAAGCGAAAGCCGTCGATATGGTATTCCGTCATCCAATACTTAATGCTCTCGACGATGAGGCGGCGCACCATCGGACGCTCGGTCTTGAAATCATTTCCACAGCCTGAAAGGCTTAAAAAATTTCCTGCCGAATCGGTGCGGAAGTAGTAAAACTTGTCGAGATACTTGAAGCAGTTGTGGTCGTATTGCGCAACGTGATTATAGACGACGTCGAGAATAACCGCAATGTTTTCTTTGTGCAGGGCTTTGACCATGTCTTTGAACTCGCGCACGGCTCTGCCGTCGGTGCCGTTCATGCGGGTTGGGTCGAGCGTGCCGTCGGTGGCATAGTAAGTTTCAGGCGCGAAGAAGTAACTCGTCATGTAGCCCCAGTGGTTGCGCGCGTAAGGATTCCAAGTGTTAATCGGATAGCCGTAGCGCAATACGGAACTATCGAGATAGGGAATTTCAATCGTGCCGAATTTGTGAATCGGCAAAAGTTCAATGGCGTTGATGCCGAGCGATTTGAGATAATCCAATCCGCCTGTTTTGCCTGTTTCAACAAGTCCCAAGTAAGTGCCTTTCTTCTCGACTTCGGAAGAGGAATGTGCGGTGAGGTCGCGCACATGGGCTTCGTAAATGATGAGTTCGTTATGATTTTTTGGAATCACCCAAGTGTCGCCTTCCCAGTCATAGCGCGTGTCGAGAATGAGCGTTTTGGCTTCGTGTCGGTATGTATTTTTCGTGGCGACGGCTTTTGAGTAGGGGTCGGCAACGACGATGTTTGGATTCCACATTTCGCCTCTGCCGTCAGCACCGTTGGCTTTATAGCCGTAAAATTTGCCGAAGAGTTCGCCTTGTTCGGTATGTTCCCAAACGCCGTCGGCGTCGCGTTTCATCACAATTTCTTTGCCCGTTTCGTCTTCGGCTTTATCAAAAATCACAAGTTTGACTTCGGTTGCACGCGGCGCAAAGACACGAAAGGTGGTTTTGCCTTTCTCGACAAGGCAACCGAGCGGCTTATCGGAATAGAGCGAATCAAGAGATGGAAGGCGTTTCATCGTTTGGTTCGGAGAACAATTTGTAAGAGCAAGTAAAGCGAGAAAGAAAACGGAAATGAAAATTCCTTTCATGTCGGAATGGCAGTTGAATTGATGAGGTGCAAAGATAGGAACTTCGCGCTGAAAGTAGAGAGAAGCGAAAGAGAAAAAGAAGAGCGGCAGGTGTGCCGCTCTTCGTCAGTCGGTCGTGGGTGCGCTAAAACTCAGCATATTAACTCAGCATACTAAGCATTGCGCTTGCTTGGGCGGAAGCCCGTTTTCCGTTCCGGAATTGAAAAATTCTGCGAAACGGTTTGAACGGATTCTTCAAAGACTTCGGAAATTTGCTTCTGGTGCTTGTGGGAAAGCAATTTTGCCGTGCGTTGAATCTCTTTAATGTGCGAGCCTGTGAAGCCTTTGTTGTAGCAAAGCGATTTTTGCTCGGCGGTTAAACCAGCATCTTTGAAGTAGAGATCGAGCAGTTGGTCGATTTCTTTCGGCGAAGGCAAATCGAATTTATACTTTCGGTTAAAGCGCACAGGGCGGTCGGCGATGGCTTCGTCCAAGTAATCGATGTGGTTTGTAGTTGCCACAAAAACGATTTTATCATCGTTTTCTGAAAGCCCCGAAAGGAACTGCAAGAAATCCGCCAAAGCGCGGTTCGGCATGTACTCGCGGCTTTCTCCGAATGAATCAATGTCTTCCATAATCAAGATGCACGGCGAAAGAAACTTCGTCAGAAACTCGTTCAAGGCGGTATAATCGACGCGCGTGGTCAAAAAGCAAGTAGAAAAGCCTCGTTTCAACGCTTCAGAAATAATGGCTTGACAGCAGAGCGATTTTCCTGTGCCCGGTCTGCCGTGCAGAATAATGCCGTTGTTGCCTTCAACCGCCTCAAAGTGCAGAATCGTTTGGTCGAAGATGTCGGTCTTCATTGCCTCATCGCAAATCACGTCATCGAGCGAAATTTCTGGCGGCTTTTTGAACAAACATTCGTAATCGTAGCGTCCTCTATCGGATTGAACAATCTGAATATGTTTGTTGCGAAGCGGATTGTTCCACTTAATTTCATGGTTGATTTGTTCAACCAACTCGGAAATATCGTCGCTGCCTGTCAGGTTGCTGGAGAAGTGCCCAGGCATTTCTGTTTTTACGGTATAGAGGAAGGTTTTATTTTGATAGCTGAAGGCAATTGCCCCATTGACCAAAACAGTCGTCTTCTTTTGGTAGTCGTAAGTAAACTCAAGAGAACTTTCGCGACTCAAAACAATCATGTCGCTATGAATCTTGCGAATGAAGCGTTGAATGACAAACGCCAAGACGGCATGGGAATAATCCGACACGGCTGTCCACGTGTAAGTGTTCTTTTCCAAGCACGCTTCATCTGGCAGCGAAGGTGAAGAGTCCTCAAAATGAGGGTCGGATAAACCAAACTCATGAAGATTTGAGAAGATGGCTAAGTTTGGACTGTCAAAGACTTTGCGCATATTCGGTTCGTAGGTTGGGTTAGAATAAGCAACAACAAAAGAAAGGAATTTGGATTTTCATCTGTTTTCCTCCTGTAAGTTGTTGGGTTAGAATAAGCAACAACAAAATAAAGAGGTCTGCTAATCAGGCAGTCTGTTTTAGTAAGATTATGCCAAAGAACAAGTTGGTCAGGCACAACGACCAACAACCACTGCAATATAAGATACCGGAGCTTTCCTGCGGCTACTCCCTCTAAGGGTGCACGCGCAACAGCCCCGCCAAGCTAACCTTTCTCATCTTTTTCAGACGAAAAAGGATAGCCAAAAACGAAATTTGGATTTAAAAGTTTCAAGATGGCGAGTGTTGTGGGGGATTTAATCACAGAAGAGCAATAAGCGAGTTAATAGGATTTCTTGGAGCCGACTTTACTACGAATATCTGCCAAAAAATCGTTCAGAGGCAACTGTGCTTTGACTGGGGCGGCTTGCATGACTTCGTCCTCTTTGCGCTTGATGTTGTTAAGCGGATTGTCTTGATAAGCCATGTGCTTGGCAACGGCGTCTTCAATCGTTTCGCGGAAGACGTCGCGCGGGAACGGCTTAACGAGGTAGCGGAAAATTTGTCCGTCGTTGATGAGTTTAATGGCTTCTTGCGCGTCTTTTGAATCGGACATAAAAATCGTAACCAAATCGGGATACATACTGCGAATTGCCGTCAGGAAAACGGTGCCTTTTGAGGAGGCAAGAGTGGAGTCGCAGGCAACAACCCCAATGGCTTTATGGTCGGCTAAAAGGGTATAGGCTTCTTCAATGGTCTTGGCGGTGTGGCAGGTGTAGGTGTTCTCAAAAAGGCTTTTGTAGCCTTGAAGGTGGGAGTCGAGTTTATCGATGAAGAGCAGTTCGACATCGGTATTGCTCATGGTTTCTGCCTTTTTGCCTTTGGCTTTCTCGACTTCTTCTTTCAAGTCGGCGTCGAGTTCGGCGATTTTGCAGGCGGTTTCTACGGTTTCTTTGAGTTTATCATTATCCCATGGCTTGGTGATAAAGCGATAGACTTCGCCTGAATTGATGGATTCAATCACATTATCTAATTCGCTGTAACCTGTGAGCAAAATACGAACGCTTTTCGGCGAAAGTGCTTTGGCTTCTTTGAGAAACTCAACGCCTGTCATTTCGGGCATGCGCTGGTCGCTGACGATAACACCGAATGTTTCAGATTGAAGCAATTTAAGTGCTTCTTTCGTGCTCGTTGTGGTTTTAATGTTCCAACCGCGAAAGACAAGTTTGAGCGTCTCGAGAATTTGTGGCTCGTCATCAACAAAAAGAATTTTGGACTTTGGCGTGTTCATAGCAGATACTGAATTGAAGTTTATTTACCTCTTTTTTTAGTTGTCGATTTCGGTTTGGGTGGCTCGTCGTCGGAAAACGGAGAGGCGAGCGTTTCCGTTTTTTCCGCCTCAGAAGGTTGGGCAAAATCGACGCGCTCAATCGGGAGCATGACCGTAAAAGTAGTGCCTTTGCCGACGGTGCTCTCTACGGAAATTTTGCCGTTATGCTTTTCAACGATTTTATACACAATTGAAAGTCC
>CALGMC010000066.1 GCA_937959145.1 uncultured Chlorobiales bacterium | reverse complement strand
AGAAATGGCAGGCGGAAAAGTCATAGAAGCCTGCGAAGTCGAGCTTGAAAAACCAAAGACGATTGAAATTGCATTGAATCCAAAACGAGCCAAAGCCTTGATTGGTGCGGAAATTTCCGATGAGACCATGACGGCAATGCTTGAGCATATCGGCATTCGCGAAGTGAGAGCGGAAGGCGAAAAGAAAATGTTTGCCGTGCCGAGTTTCCGCGTCGATATGTCAGAGGAAGCGGATTTAGTCGAGGAAATCGTGCGCGTTTATGGCTACGACAACATTCCGCCATCTGAAAAAATGAACGCCACGTATCCGCAAAGTTACGACCGACTCTCAACCTTCGACGACCAACTGCGCGAGATGATGATGGGCTTCGGCTTCCGCGAAATTCTCACCAATCCGCTCCTGCCGCTTGACGAAGTGAAAGAGTTTATCGAGAATCCGATTCGCACGCTGAACCCTGTGAGCGAAGAAATGGACGCGCTTCGTCCATCGCTCTTGCCCTCGTTTCTCAAAGTGGTGGCGCACAACCTCAATCGGGGCAATAAAGATATGCGGCTGTTTGAAATCGGGCATATCTTCGAGCCTGACGAAAAGGGCACTTACATCAAGGGGTTCGGCGAGCATAACCGATTAGGTATCCTCATTACGGGAAAGCGTTACCCGACGAGTTGGAACTTGCCAAAAGAAGACGCAGATTTTTTTGATTTGAAAGGCGTTGCTGAATTGCTCTTAAAACGATTAGGGTGCTTTGATAAATCGAACTTTGTTGCTTATACTCACAACCGCTTGCGCCTTGAAATTCAAGCAGTTTCACAAGTTGAAGCAACGCTTAAAAAGAGTTCCAATGGCGCAAGAAGCGATGCTTCTGAAAGCATTGCAGGAATACTGGAAATCGTGCCGAAAAACATTTTAAGACGATATGAAATTGAACAGCCCGTCTTTTATGCAGAATTGGATGTGAGCCTATTGAAGCAAGCGACACGTTTATCGATACGATACCAAGAGCCTGCAAAATTTCCCGCCGTTTTGCGCGACCTCGCCTTTTTCGTTCCGACTCATGTGAAAGCGTCAGACATGACGGAGGAGATGTTAAAGATTGATAAAGCGATTCAAAGCATTACGATTTTCGATGTTTATGAGCCGAAACGAGAGCCGAAAAAGGAGACGAGCAAGCAGGAGCAAGTGGGAGAAGCCAAACGAAGCGTTGCGTTTTCGTTAAAGCTCGTGAGTTATGAGCGAACAATGACCGATGAGGAAATTGCGCGCATCACCGCGAGCGTCGCTGAACGGATAAGTTCAAAATTTGGTGCGGAGTTGCGTCAGGCGTGATAAAACGCCCGAATGAAAAAGAGGCAATAACGGTGAACTTACCCGAACAGCAAACTCAACCAAGCGCAAGTCTTTGCCAATCTCACAAATAGTTAGAGTTAGACCGATAAAATCGTTCCGACAAAATCGTTCCGACAAAATCGTTGAAAGGTATGAAAAACATCGATGGAGAGATTGGAAGACTGACCATAAACGTTGAGCAACTCGTTGACCGTCTGCAACTGCTTCAAGAAGAAAATCGTGCGCTGAAGCAGAAAGTGTCGACCCTGACCAAGCAATTAGCAAAACTTTATGCGGAACTCGGCGAAGCCAAAGAAACCATAAAGTCGTTGCAAGAGAACTTACAGGCGACGCACGAAGAAGAACAAGTCAATGACCCTTTTGCTCCGATGATCATTTCATATGAAGAGAAGTTGCTTATCAGACATCAGTTGGAGCATTTGTTAGAACAAGTCAATTTAGAGTTGCATCGGCTGTCCTGAACGTAGGACGCGCAGAAAGTGAGTGTGTTGAGTGTGAATCGTGAATCGTGTTGAAGGGAATATCAAATGCAATCGCTGAAAGTTCGAATTTTAAGTGAAGAATACGCATTCCGAGCCGAAAATCCGGAACTGACGCGCGCTGCCGTCGAGGAGGTCAATCGTTTGATTGGCGAGTATCGTCAAAAAATTTCCGACTACTCGCCCGTCCGTCTGGCAGTTTTAGCGGCGACAAGCCTCGCCGAAAAAGTGCTTGAACACGAGCAACGCCTCAACGCCATTCAGGAAGAATTAGAGCGACTGAACCGTTACGTGACGACCTCAATCGAAGAGAATCGTTCCGAAAGCCGAAAGCAAGATGAGCAAATTCGGCTCGCAGAGTCGGAAGCGGATTTGGCAAGCGCGATGCAACGCGCCGAACAAGATGCTTCCGCCGCCGACCAATCAGAGCAAGCGTAACGACGCTCGATCACTCGAAAAAAGTTCTTTGAAATCAAAGGCTATCAAGTTTAAGTCCGCACCAATAGCCCGATTGCGATTACGCTATTAAAGAATCGATAAATTATACTCTTAGGGAGCTTGTCTCTTGGCGTTGAACGCAGGCCTCGCTTCGCTTCGGCGGAGTGGTAAATCCGTTCGCTTCTTGAACGGCACGCCACAGTGGAAGCATGAGACGCGAAGGCAGCACCCACCGTAATCATCTGGATTCTTTAATCCTATACTCAATCGGATTGTTGCTCTGCGGACTTTTTATTTTTCTTTTTTTAATAACCGCCCCGAATGTTCGGGACTTAACTTTTTGAGAATCATTATCATATAACACTATGGAGATTGCGATTAACTTTATTCTTCTCGTCGTCGCAAGCGTGCTCTTTTTTATTGTCGGCTTTTTCGTTGGACGTTTCCTGCTCGATCGCGTCGGCACAACGAAATTGCTTGAAGCCGAAGAGCGTGCCGTGCAAATTATCCAAGAAGCACAACGCGAAGCCGAAGCGCAAAAAGCGGCAAAGCTCGAGGAGCTCAACGAAGAATGGAAACGAAAGAAGCGCGAATTTGAACAAGAGGTAAGCGTCAAGAACGACAAGTTCGCCCAAGTTCAAAAGCAAATTAAAGTCAAAGAAGACACCTTAATGCGCCGCATTGAGCAAACGCAAAAGCGCGAAAAGTCGCTCGAAGACCTCAAAAAAGAACTCAACCAAAAGCAGAATCAACTTGCGCAACGCGCCGCTGAATTAGAGCAACTCATTGTTGCACAAAACAGCCGCCTCGAAGCCCTGAGCGGCATGAACGCCGAAGATGCCAAAGCCATGCTTATGGAAAATATGCTTGCCCAAGCCAAGAGCGAAGCCGCCTCACAACTCCAAGCCATTGAAAACGAAACCCGAGAAAAAGCCCAGCGCGTCGCTGAGCGCGTGATTCTTTCCGCGATTGAGCGCACCTCGCTCGACCAAGCCGCCGAAAACGCCATCACCACCATTCACCTCCAAAGCGATGAACTCAAAGGGCGAATCATCGGGCGCGAAGGGCGAAACATCAAAGCCTTTGAAAACATCACGGGCGTCGACATCATCGTCGATGATACGCCCGAAGTCGTCATTCTCTCTTGCTTCGACCCCATTCGCCGCGAACTGGCGAAAATGACCTTGCAACGCTTGCTCGTGGACGGCATTATTCACCCCGGCGCGATTGAAAAATCGTATCAACTTGCCGAAAAAGAATTGGAAGAAGTCATTCTCAGCACGGGCGAAGACACCGTTGTACAACTCGGCATTCCGAACCTGCACCCCGATATTATGCGCCTCGTCGGCAAGATGAAGTTCCGCTCAAACTACGGACAAAACTTGCTTAAACACTCCAAAGAAGTTGCCATGCTTGCAGGCTTAATGGCGGCGGAATTAAAACTCGATGCTAAACTCGCCAAACGCGCCGGCTTGCTACACGACATCGGCAAGATGCTCGACCAACCCGAAAGCTCACACGCCATTTCAGGAGCAGAGTTTCTGAAGAAATACAAAGAACACCCTGCTGTTATCAATGCGCTTTTAGCGCACCATGGCGAAGTGCCGAAAGAAAATCCGATTGCGGATTTGGTCGATGCCGCCAATGTGATTTCAGGCGCACGCCCCGGCGCACGCGGTGCGGTTACGCCCGAAGGCTACATCAAGCGGCTTGAAAGTTTGGAAGAAATTGCAAAGCAGTTTCCCGGCGTTGCGAAAACTTACGCCTTACAAGCGGGAAGAGAAATTCGCGTCATCGTCGAAGGGGAAAAAGTCGCTGATGGGCAGGCGGAAATCTTGGCGCGCGATATTGCGAAGAAAATTAACGAGTCGGTTCAATATCCAGGGCAAATTAAAATCACGGTGGTTCGCGAAACGCGCTCCGTCGCTTACGCACGATAGGCACTCAATCAGGCGAAAAAAGCAAAAGGGGCATATAACGCCCCTTCTTGTATGAAACGAAATAGTGGAGATGGCGGGAGTCGAACCCGCGTCCAGAATGCTGTTAAAACCAGCCACCACGCTCATCTTCGGCTTTTGGAGTTCGCTTCCGACGACGCAACCGACGGCGTTTCGGAAACTATCTCAACTGTCTATTCGCTAAGTCCGTTGAGAACAAACTTCGCGAAGCCTACGTGCGAGCAAAGCTCAAGCACAATTTTATGTCGCAGGTCGGGCTTTCGTGTAGGCATCGAACTGCCCGACGGCGTGGTCTGACTAATTAACTTGTGCTAATTAGGCAGCCATTGCGTAAGAATAATCTTCCGCATTTACTGTTTGCACAGACTTCTTTAACGAGTCCATCCGTGCGGAAACTCGGAGCGCAACTGATTCCGCCAGTCATCCTGTCGAAACCTGTCATCCCCATTTTATCAAAGAACATTAGGTAAATCGAGGGCGTAAATATACGCAAAATCTCTTTGTGGGATTCACTCACAGCGACCTGAATCGTAAGAAAATCAAAACACGGCTCTCACTTCGGCGCGCGCGGTGTGAATGGTGCGCCCAATCGGCAAGGCTCTGCCGTCGTAGCCGCCTGAAGCCGTAATGTAGTTGCTAACGCGGTAATCGGCATCGATGCGCCAAATGATGCTGGTGCCAATCGCATTGCCTCCAGTAAGTTCAAAGACGGCGTTGAAAAAATCGGCGTCACGCAAGGTGGTTTGAAGCCGC
>CALGMC010000065.1 GCA_937959145.1 uncultured Chlorobiales bacterium | reverse complement strand
AATCGTTGCTGTTTTTTTATTATCGCCTGTGCTCTCAAAGTATCTTCCTGCTTTTATCATCAAGTCAAGGGCTTTTTCATATTCGCCTATTGACGCATATACACATGCTTTGGTATTGAGCACATTAAAGTATTCTCTTTCTTTTCTAATTGCGTTGTAGTTCTCAATGGCTTTATCGAGTTCCGCAAGTGCCTCTTGGTGATTTCCCATTCTCCATTTTGTCAATCCTGCAATCTCGAAGTTCCTTGCTTGTAGCGCGATGAATTGTTCTTTCTCGATAAAATTCAGTAAGGTATCAAGGTCTTTTTTTGCGTCAGCAAGTTTTTGCAAGGCAAGCGGATAATCACACACAATCAAACTGCAATAGGCTTGATTGTTTAGCCCACGAACACGCAAGGCAATCTGTTGTGCTTTGTCTTTTCGATTTTGAGTCGCACTTTCGTTGTTGAATTGAAGTCGTTTTTCGATTTCGTCGAATACTTCTTTTGGGGAAGCGGTCATTTTTTTCTCCGCTTCACACAAGTATTGTTCAAGGTCTTCTATTAAGGTTTCTTGTTGTTGCAGACTGTTCATGCTTCTATTTGTAGAAACTTATCTCTCTTTTTTAGAAACGCCTGCTTCTTCAAACGATGCCATGTCGCACATAATTTTTGAGGCGGCTTCGATAAGGTGCATGGCTAATACGGCACCTGTGCCTTCACCGAGACGCATGTTAAGGTTCAGAAGCGGCTTTGCGCCAAGAGCGTCTAAAACACGCTTGTGAGCATTTTCGTTTGATAAGTGTCCCCAAAAACAACTCGCTTGAACGGCGTTGTTCATTTGAATTGCCGCCAATGCCGCCGCTGTTGCGATAAATCCATCAACCACAACGGGGATTTTATGCTCTGCTGCCTCGAGCAAAACACCTGTCATCGCCACAATTTCAAAGCCACCCACGCACGAAAGCCAATGAATCACATCGGCATCGTCTGCTCTGTGCTTTTCAATCGATTCTGCCACGACGCGCACTTTTCGTTTCATCGTTTCGTCGCTTGCGCCTGTGCCTCGTCCGACCGTTTCCTCTGCGGGCAACCCTAACAACGCTGAAACAATCGCCGACGCTGATGTCGTATTTCCAATGCCCATTTCACCAATGCCCAAGAGCGAAACACCTGCAAACTTTGCTAATCGCACTTGCTCTCTTCCTGCTTCAATGGCTTTTGAAAATTCGGAGAAGGTCATCGCAGGCTCTTTGAGAAAATTGCGCGTGCCGTGTCGAACTTTTCGGTTGAAGAAAAAGGGTGAGTCGACCTCGCTTCCAAAGTCCATATCAACGCCTACGTCAATCACACAAAGTTCAATTCCGCCGTGCGCCGACAGCACATTAATTGCCGCGCCGCCGCGCAAAAAATTCAAGACCATTTGCCCTGTTACTTCCTTTGGATAAGCACTCACACCTTCATCAGCAATGCCGTGCGAAGCGGCAAACACCAACATTCGCTTTTTCGTAATTGCTGGCGAAAGCGTGTTTTGAATCACGCATAACTGCACTGCAACTTCTTCCAATAAACCAAGTGCGCCAAGTGGCTTTGTTTTTTGATTGATTTTTTCTTGTGCAAGTTTTTCAATGTTCATTGCTATCTTTTGTTTTTTTGCGAAGTTACATAACAGTTCGCACTTCAACTGTGTTCAAACAACCTTCATTTGCATGCACCGTTATCTTCTCATCGGATTTCTTTTCCTCTCGATGTGTTCTTCAAATAAACCACAAATGCCTTGGACACAGGGCGCCCTCTTCTATCAAATTTTCCCTGAACGCTTCTACAACGGCAATCCGAACAACGACCCCTCGCCTGACAAATCTACGCCCACAGGCACAGCACATCGTTGGACAAGCAACTGGTATGCACTCTCCGACAGCGAAAAACAACACTCGCCCGACTTTTGGCAAAATATCTATCGTCGTAGATACGGTGGCGATTTAGAAGGCATTTTGAAAAAATTGGATTACCTCCAATCGCTTGGAATTACCGCAATTTACTTGAACCCGATTTTTGAAGCCCCGTCTTCACACAAGTATGACGCAACCATGCTTCATCACGTCGATGTGAATTTCGGCAACAATCCCGAACAAGATTTGAAACTCATTGCCGAAGAAGATTTCAACGACCCTAACACTTGGAAATGGACCAGTGCCGACTTGCTCTTTCTCAAACTCATTGAAGAAGCACACCGACGCAATATCCGAATTGTGATTGACGGCGTTTTTAACCATGTGGGCACAACCTTTCCGCCGTTTCAAGATGTCGTCAAGCAACAGCAACGCTCGCGCTATAAGGACTGGTTTGAAATTTTAAGTTTTGAAGATTCAACCGCAGGCACAAAGTTCGACTACAAAGGCTGGTGGGGACACAAGTCGCTTCCCGAACTCAAACGCGATTCGCTCAAAGGACTTGCCGACGCGCCAAAGCAATACATCTTCGCGATTACAAAGCGATGGACCGCCCCAAACGGCGACCCCTCCAAAGGCGTCGACGGATGGCGACTCGATGCCGCCGATGACCTTCCACATGCATTCTGGAAAGAATGGCGAACCTTTGTCAAATCGCTCAATCCAAATACTTTTCTTGTTGGAGAAATTTGGAAGAACGCTAAAGACTGGATGCAAGGCGATGAATTCGACGCCGTGATGAACTATCAATTCGCCGTCTTTACGCACCAACTATTTGTTCAAAAGGTCTTGAAGCCTTCGGAGTTCAAACTGAAAATCGAAGAACTGCTCGCCTCTTATCCTGATTCCGCTAATCACACGCTTCTCAACCTTTACGATTCGCACGATACGGAACGCTTGCCTTCGCGCCTTGTCAATCCCAATCGCCATTTTGACCAATACGCAGGGCTTCGCGCCAACAAGGACTACCAACTTCGCCCGCCCAACGCCGACGAATACGCACTTCAAAAACTCTTGATGCTCTTTCAATTTGCTTACATCGGCTCGCCCACAATTTACTACGGCACAGAAGCCGGCATGTGGGGCGCAGACGACCCCGACTGCCGCAAGCCCATGCTCTGGAAAGAATTTCAGTATGACGATGAAAATGCTGAACTCATCACTGGCAAATCTGAACTGTTCAAAGTTGCGTTCAACGAACAAGTGTATCGCGATTACAAAACGCTCATTGACTTGCATCATCGCCACCCTGCGCTTAAATACGGCAAGTTCAATTTTCTTGTGGCTGATGATGAAAAAAATGTTATCGCGTTTGAACGCACTTACCAAACCGAAAAAATCACTCTCGTTCTGAATCTTTCTTTATCGGAACAAACCGTTGAACTTTCTTCGTCCAACAAATTAACTGACTTGCTCACACAACGCTCTTTTGCGGTTCAGAATGGGAAAGTTCTTCTGACGCTCGCGCCGAGAAGTGGATTGTTGTTGCGCTAAGTTATTCGTGATAGTCGGGATAAGTTTTGCGCATTTCGTCTTGCTTTCGGCGATAGTCGTTGAGCATTTGTCGGCGAAACTTTGCCATTTCGTAGCGTCGCTTTTCGGTTGGCGTTTTTGGCTCATAGGGCGGAACAGGTTTTGGTTTGCCGTGTTCGTCGACTGCCACCATCGTAAAGTAACTTGTGTTCGTGTGTCGGACGGATTTCAGTTGCACATTTTCAGCAATCACCTTGATTCCAACTTCCATTGAGGTTCTGCCCGTGTAGTTGATAGACGCAAGAAAGGTAACCAGTTCTCCGATTTGAATCGGCTCTTTGAACAGCACTTGGTCGACCGAGAGCGTAACGACATAACTCTCTGAATAGCGCGACGCACAAGTGTATGCGACTTGGTCTAAGAGTTTCATAATCGCGCCGCCGTGCACTTTGCCCGAAAAGTTTGCCATGTCGGGCGTCATGAGCACCGTCATGGAAAGTTCGTTATGGTTTTCAAAGTTTATCATGCCTTGATGTTGATTTGTTGCGAAGCGGAAGTTACATAAGTGTCGGGGTTGTTGGATTCTTTGCTTCGCTCAGAAATGAATAGTGAAGAATGGCTTTGTCGTTCCGACTTTTTGTTCCTCATTACTCATTACTCGTTATTCATTAGTTCGTCACTCCGAACAGAGTGAGGAGTCCATCATGAGTTATTGTTATGATTGGCGAAATCGCATTACTTTTGCACGGCTTTTTCAATTCAATTCATCTTGATGCTTTCTAAACTTCGCGGCGCGGTTCAACTGCTTCGCCCCACGCACTGGATTAAAAACGTGATTCTCTTTATGCCGATGGTGTTCAGCGGTTTATTTTTGAACACTTCGGCGCAACTCCATTCACTTTTAGCGTTTGTTTTTTTCTCGCTTGCCGCGTCGCTCGTTTATGCCATCAACGACCTTGCCGATGTCGAGCGCGACCGCCTTCACCCCATTAAGCGACTCAAACGCCCGATTGCTTCGGGCATGATTTCAAAGCAGACGGCGTTTGTTGTGATTGTTGTGCTTTCTCTCGTTTCGCTTTCCAGCATGTTCTTTTCGCAAAAGTTTTTCTTTGTCTTGATTGCCTACATCGCGCTCAATGTTGCTTATAGCACCTATCTCAAACATCAACCTGTGTTGGACATTTTTTCGGTATCAGCGGGCTTTGTGCTTCGCGTTTATGCGGGCGCGGTCGCGATTGATGTTAAACTTTCGTCGTGGATGTTCATCACCACGCTTTCGCTCGCGCTTTATTTAGCCGCCATCAAGCGACTTCAAGAAATACAGTTGCAAGGCTCAGAAGGACGGCAGGTTTTGAAGAAGTATTCCGTTAAAATTGTCGAGCGTTATGCCGATGTCGCCGCTGTAAGCACAATTTTATTTTACAGCCTTTACTGTTTTTCAGAGCATCCGAATTTAATTGTTACCATTCCGCTCGTGCTATTCGGCATTTTCCGATACTGGTATCTTGTCGATGCAGAAAGTCAGGGCGAGTCGCCGGTTGATGTGCTGTATAGCGATGTTCCGATGATTCTTGTGGTGCTGTTGTGGTCGGCGGTTGTGGTTTATGAATTTTTCCCGAAGTCTTAAATGAAATGGATTTACATCTTAACGCCGTTCTCTGCGTGGGTTATTGCAGGTGGATTAAAATTTCTCATCAATTCTATCAAGAGCAAAAGCCTTGCGTTTGGTCAAATCGGTTATGGCGGTATGCCGAGTTCGCATAGTGCGATTGTTTGCAGTGTTGCCGCAATGACTGCATTTCGCGAAGGCATTGAAAGTAGCACGTTTGTCATTGCGCTTACGCTTGCGTTCATTGTGATGATGGACGCGATGGACTTGCGACGAAAAATCGGACACCATGCAGAGCGGCTCAATCATCTTGCGCCCGACCTTCCGAAACTGCGCGAGCGCGTTGGACACTCGCCTATTGAAGTTCTTGCAGGCGTTTTTACAGGTGTGCTTACTGCAACACTTATTCATCTCTTTGCATCATGACGATAGACCTTTCGGGCTGGGGACGCTTTCCCACCGTTCAATCCAAACCGTTTTTTCTCAAAGATTCAACGTCGCTCTCTCAAGCGATTGCGCGTAACTTTCGCGGCATTGCTTTCGGCATGGGCAGAAGTTATGGCGATAGTGCCTTGTCGGAACAAGTCGTTCTTACTCACACTTACAACCACTTTTTGGGCTTCGATGCCGAGCGCGGATTTTTGCGCGTGCAAGCTGGCACCACGCTCAAAGAAATGCTCGAGGTGATTGTTCCCAAAGGTTGGTTTTTGCCTGTAACGCCCGGCACACAGTTCGTTACATTTGGCGGCGCGATTGCCTCTGATATTCACGGCAAAAATCATCACAAAGAAGGCTCGTTTTGCGACCATGTGAATTGGTATCGCTTAATGCTTCCGAGTGGGGAAATCGTTACTTGTTCGCCAACCGAAAACCCTGAACTCTTTCGCGCCACCAATGGCGGAATGGGGCTTACAGGAATTATTCTCGACGGCGAACTTCGCTTAAAACCGATTCAAAGCGCGTTCATCGACATGACCACCATCAAAGCGCGAAACCTCGATGAAATTCTCGCGCTCTTCGACGAACATATTGGCTTCACTTATTCCGTCGCGTGGATTGATACGCTGGCGCGCGGAAAAACCATTGGTCGCTCGGTTTTATTGCTTGGCGAACACAGTGCGGACGGTGGCTTATCGCTTCCTGAAACAAGCGAAAAATCTCTCCCGATTGAGTTTCCTGATTTCGTCTTGAACTCAACCAGCGTGGCTCTTTTTAACACGCTTTACTACAACAAGAACTTTCACAAGCAATCACAAACGTGCGTGCCGTATCGTCCATATTTTTATCCGCTCGATGCAATTCTTCATTGGAACAAGATGTATGGCAGGCGGGGCTTTACGCAGTATCAATTCGTGATTCCGAAATCGGAGCGCGCTACATTAAGCAAAATTCTTGATGAAATTGCCAAAGCCAAACGTGCGTCGTTTCTTGCGGTGCTCAAACTCTTTGGCAAGGAAAACGACAATTGGCTATCGTTTCCGAAAGAGGGCTACACGCTCGCACTCGACTTCCCGATTCGAGACGGCATTTTTGAGTTGCTTAAACGCTTGGATAAGCTTGTGCTTGATGCAGGCGGTCGACTTTACTTGACGAAAGACGCCACGATGAGCAAAGAAATGTTTCAGGCAGGTTATCCGAATTGGCAAAAGTTTGTTGAACTTCGTCGCGCGATTGGCGCAGATAAAGTCTTTTCATCGCTTCAATCGGAGCGGCTTGGTTTGTA
>CALGMC010000064.1 GCA_937959145.1 uncultured Chlorobiales bacterium | reverse complement strand
TCAGCGATTGCACCAAGTTCGCGTGTGCCGCCGTTGCCCGAAGCGAGATATAGTTTTTGAATGCGATTGTCTTTAAGAATTGACCAAGCCAGCGCGTGTTCTCTTGCGCCATTACCGATAACGAGGATATTCATTCAAAGTGTTTTTGTTTAGATGAAAAGCGTGAAAATATACGTAAAACACAGTAGGCAATCATGTTTTAGCATCGGAATTTTCATATCTTTGCCGCCAAAACTTAGAAGCAAATTTTTTTGCGCTGAACTTCATTCGCTCGTCTCGAATTTTTTATTTCACATCTTTCAATGGCATTATTTGATTTTCTATCCAAAGATATTGCAATCGACTTAGGCACGGCAAATACGCTCGTTTTCGTCAGAGGCAAAGGCGTTGTGCTGAACGAACCCTCCATCATCGCCTTAGACCGCACCACGCGCAAGGTCGTCGCACTTGGCAACGAAGCGCGTCAGATGCATGAGAAAACGCACCGCGACATTATCACGATTAAGCCACTCGCCGACGGCGTCATTGCCGACTACGAAGCCGCCGAAGAACTCATCAAAGGCTTGATTCGCAAGACGCTCAAAGATTTTTCCAGTTCCATTCGCCGCATGGTGATTGGCATTCCGTCGGGCATCACCGAAGTTGAAAAGCGCGCTGTGCGCGACAGTGCCGAACATGCAGGCGCGAAGGAAGTCTACCTCGTCGCCGAACCAATGGCGGCGGCGGTCGGCATGGGGCTCGATGTTGATGCGCCTTTCGGCAACATGGTCGTCGACATCGGCGGCGGCACAACCGACATTGCCGTCATCTCCCTTTCAGGCATTGCCTCTGGTGAATCTATCAGAGTTGCAGGAAATGAAATTACCAATGCGATTCTTCAACACTTCCGAAAAACTTACAACCTTGCGATTGGCGAGCGCACCGCCGAAGAAATCAAAATCAAAATTGGCTCTGCATATGAATTGGAGGAAGAATTGATTGCAACCGTCAAGGGACGAAACTTGGTTACGAGTTTGCCCGAACAGCGCGACGTCAGTTCGCCCGAAATCCGTGAAGCCATTGCCGAACCGATTGGACAAATCGTCAATGCCGTGCGTCGCTGCTTGGAATCAACGCCGCCCGAACTTTCTGCAGATATTTTAGACAGAGGCATTATGCTCACAGGTGGCGGAGCACTTATCAAAGGCTTAGACAAGCGTATCAGCGAAGAAACGAAACTCCCCGTCTATGTCGGAGAAGACCCGCTCACCGCCGTAGCACGAGGAACGGGTCGCATTTTGGAGAACTTGGATAAGTATAAAAACGTGTTGATGAAAACGAAGCGTTGAGCCGTTTATCAGAATTGGCAACTATTCGCCGTGATAAACATCAACAATGCCACCATGAGTAGCACGGTTTCAATTACATCTTCCTTGCTGATTTCTTTGAGGGCTTTGAATTGCGAGGCTTTTGAGCGCATTCTCGACCACATAATTTTCTCCGCGTTTTTCGGTTCAATTTGTTTTTACTTAACACAAAGTTAACCCTGCCCTTCAAAAAGGCGGGTTAAACCTGTGTTAAGTTTTTGTCAAGAAAAGTTAATTGGCTTGGTAACGAATGGGGCGTGAGGCGTCAGAAGCCGATGAATGCCCAAACCGAAACGAGGAGTGCTAAAACAATAATCTCAAAAATGTCTTTCTTTGATACTGTTGCAGCAGTTTTGCGAGTATTTTGCATTTTGTCCATACAGCATTTATTTGTTAATGAACTTGATAGAAATGAACAAGTCGCACTTGGCGATTTTTTCAGCCGTAAAGATACGATATTTATCACGATGTTCGGTGCTCGAAATCACAACTTAACACAAACGCAATCTCTTCACGATGAACACCAATCGCTTTAAGCCGCTACTCTCTTTGCTTCCTGTGCTGATTCTTTTAGTGCTTCTTGTTGGATTTTTCAACTATCAGAACAGCGAGGCTCTTCCGAGCGTCTCCGACACGACAAGCGTTGCCACAAAAGCCCCGAAGCCTGAATTTTATTACAACTTCAACCCAACTGACTCGATTTACATTTTCGGCGAGCGCGTTCCGCTTGAAGATGCCGAAGTCTTCGAACGCTTCGAGCGCGATTTTCTCATCAACGTCAATGACCGCGTTCAAATCATGCTTTATCTCAAACGCGCCGGTCGTTTCTTTCCTTACATCGAATCGAAACTCGCCGAAGCAGGCTTGCCCGATGACTTCAAATACCTTGCCGTTGCCGAAAGCAAACTGATGGACTTGCGCTCACCCGCAGGCGCGGCAGGCATTTGGCAAATTATGCCCACGACGGGACGCGAATACGGCTTGATTGTCAATAACGAGGTCGATGAACGCTACAATTTTGAATTAGCCACCGATGTCGCTATCAAATATCTCCTTCAAGCCTATAAACGATTCAAGAATTGGTCGGTCGTGGCGGCAAGCTACAACATGGGCATGGGCGGCGTTTCAGGCGAAATGTCGCAACAACAAACGAGCAACTACTACGACCTTTGGCTTAATCGCGAGACGGCGCGTTATGTTTTCCGCATTGCCGCTATCAAAGAGTGCATGCAAAGCCCTGCCAAATACGGCTATGAATCAACCGCACTCTATCGCCCGATAGAAACAAAGTCTGTTCTCGTTACAAGCTCAATTTCAAACTTAGCTCAATGGGCGATTGAACAAGGCACAACCTACAAAATGGTCAAGTATCTCAACCCTTGGATTCGCGGCAAATCTCTGCCACAACCGCCTGCACGCGGCTTCAAAGTTCTGCTTCCCAAAAATGCAAGCACGATTGCCACTTCGGACTACATCGACTTTCCAACAACCGACACTGCAAAAGGATTAGTGGAAAAATGATTCGCATGGTTTTCATCGGATTGATTTGCTTCTCGTTCTCCTTTGCACATGCGCAAGAAGAAGCCCGCACGATTGCCTCGTTTCAACGTGCGATTGCACTTGCCATCAATGCCTCACTTAATGAATGCTATGTGATAGAAGGCGGAACAAATAAAATTTTGCGATTGGATTCGGAAGGCAAAGTGCTTGCGAACATTGGCGGATTTGGCGTTCAGCGCGAAGGCTTCGATTCACCGCGCGACCTTGCCACCGACGGCATGAACGTTTATATCGCCGATAGAGGCAACCAACGCATTTCGCACTTCGACC
>CALGMC010000063.1 GCA_937959145.1 uncultured Chlorobiales bacterium | reverse complement strand
GCGGGAAGAGAAGATATTTTCAACATCAGATGTTTATGGTTTGGGAGAACTTTCTGTGATTCCATTCCCCTAACAATTTATGCGATTGAGCAAACCACGATTTTATGACTGCCTGCTCTGCTTGTGCCTTGTGTGTTCAAGTGCATCTACCTTTGCACAAATGCGCGACGCCCTGAACAGCGCGAATTTAGTTACAATTTCTTCTCTCACCAATGCAAACTCGCAACTTGCCGACAGCATCAATTTGATTCCTCAACTTTTCTTTCAAGTTGCAACCTTAATCGACGAGCAAGGAGAAATTACCTCGCGCCGAACTTCTGACAATACGCTTGTTAACGCGGTTGAAAAATTTTCATTTGTCGCCAAAGGCATTTTCAAAACGCCAAACGCACTCGGCGTGAAAAGTTATGAAATTGCCGTTACGGCGGAATCAAAAATTGGACGCATTGCACTTTATAGCGATGCTCAGTTTCAACTTTCTCTCATCACTATGCGTTGGCGGAAAATCAAAGATGGCTCGCACTTTGCGCTCAAGCGATTCATTTCGCCTCACGTTAGAGAAGAAACCTTGCGCCTCGACCTTGACGGAAGCGGATGCTACGAAGTGGCAATAGATAGAAAAACCACAGAGTTTCTCAAATGGGACGCTTTGGGGAACATCACGACGCATCAGCACAAGTAGTATAGCCCGCGTCGATAGGCAGATTGGGTTGTTGAGCGGCGGCAACGGCGAGTGCGTCGCACCGTTCATTTTCCTCGATACCTGAATGTCCTTTCACCCAAATAAATTCAACATCGTGCTGTTCGCAAAGCGCCAGCAAGCGTTTCCATAAATCCACGTTTGGCGTTGGTTTATTTTTTGAATTGCGCCAGCCCTTTCGTCGCCAATTTTCAACCCACCCTTCGTTCATCGCATTGACGACATAACTTGAATCAGAATAAAGTTTAACAGCACACGGTTGTTTGAGTGCCGCAAGGGCTTCAATAACGGCAAGCAGTTCCATTCGGTTGTTCGTGGTGCATTGGAATCCGCCTGAAAGTTCTTTGCGCTTCTCGCCCCAAAGCATCACCACGCCGTAGCCGCCGCGTCCAGGATTGCCTTCGCACGCGCCATCTGTGTAGATGACCACTTCAGGTTTAGACTGTTCTTTTTTCAATCGATGATGCATTTGAAATTGCGATGCTTATTTACAAAATCATGGCGCACAATTTTGTCGATGTTTATGCTAAAAATCGGTGCACCGTTCTTTGTTGTTTGTGCGAAAACCTTATCTTTTGAGTTCGTCCAACTTTATTTAACTCGAACCAACAAGGAGAGCAACTTTGAATCGTAGAGACTTCATTCAACTTGCTGCGCTTGGTGCAGGCGCGATGCTTTTGCCGCTACCGACCTTTGCAAAGGAAATTTCCGAAAGCGAACTTCTTACCCCGATTTTATCGACTGCCGACAAAAAGCGGCTTGCCGATGTCGCACTCAACACGGCAAGGAGCAACGGCGCAAGTTACTGCGATGTTCGCATCGGTCGCTATCTGCGCCAATTCGTGTTCACGCGCGAAAATAAAGTTCAAGGCGTTCAGAACACAGAATCATTTGGCGTCGGCATTCGCGTCATTGCTAACGGCACTTGGGGCTTTGCCTCAACCAACCGCGTAACCGCAGATGGCATTAAGAAAGCGGCAGAAACTGCCGTCGCTATCGCAAAAGCCAATTCTAAATTTCAAAAAGAGCCCGTTAGACTTGCACCGACAAAGGCACTCGGCGAAGTGAGTTGGAAAACACCGATTGAAAAAAACGCCTTTGAAGTGCCTATCAAAGAGAAAACCGATTTTCTTTTGAGCGTTAATGACGCCGCCATGAAAAATGGTGCGAACTTCGTGAGCTCCTCGCTCTTTCTTGTCAACGAACAAAAGTATTTTGCTTCAACCGACGGCTCTTACATTGACCAAGACATTTATCGCATTTGGCCCACTTTTAATGTTACCGTCATTGATAAAACCACAGGCAAATTTCAATCGCGCTCTGAACTTGCCGCACCCATGGGCATGGGATATGAGTATCTCTCTGCGCGTCCCGAAGGCAAGTATCAGTTGCCTGAAGGCGTTATTGGCTATGGCAAGTATTACGATATGATTGAAGATGCTACACTCGCTGCACAGCACGTCAAACAGAAACTCAAAGCCAAATCGGTTGAGCCGGGCAAGTATGATTTAGTGTTAGACCCTGCACACCTTTGGCTCACCATTCACGAATCGGTTGGGCACCCGCTCGAGCTTGACCGTGTGCTTGGCTACGAAGCGAATTACGCTGGCACCAGTTTCGCCACGCTCGATAAGTGGCAGAGCAGAAGTTTTAACTACGGCAGCCCGATTGTCAATCTCTTTGCCGACAAAACACAACCGACTTCGCTTGGTGCAGTTGGCTACGACGACGAAGGCGTTACAACGAAGCAATGGGATTTAATTAAAGATGGAATTCTCGTCAACTATCAAGCCATTCGCGACCAAGTGCACATTCTTGGCGAGAAAGAATCGCACGGCTGTTGTTATGCGGATAGTTGGAGTTCGGTTCAATTTCAGCGCATGCCGAACGTGTCGCTTGCGCCGGGTAAAACGAAACTTTCCGTCGCCGACATGATTGCAGGCGTCGACAAAGGCATTTACATCGTGGGCGATAGTTCCTACTCCATCGACCAACAACGCTACAACTTCCAATTCACAGGGCAACTGTTCTACGAAATCAAGAACGGTAAAATCGTTGGAATGCTCAAAGATGTGGCGTATCAATCCAACACCCAAGAGTTTTGGAACAGTTGCGTTGCCATTTGCGATGAAAGCGATTATCGCTTGGGCGGAAGTTTCTTCGATGGCAAAGGTCAGCCTGGACAAGTGAGCGCCGTCTCGCATGGCAGTTCGACCACACGCTTCAACAATGTGAATGTGATTAACACGGCGCGTAACGTATAAGAACATGTTTCAAATCTTTATCGGCATTCAGTTTATCTAAACCAGTTTAATTCAAACCATGTCTGTTTTATCAAAAGAAGAAGCCAAAAAAATCCTCGACAAAGTGCTTTCGTTCTCGAAGGCGGAAGAGTGCCAAGTGAGTTTAGGCGGCAACATTAGCGGCAATGTGCGCTATGCGCGCAACACCATCACCACAAGTGGATTCAACGAGAATATCAATTTGAATGTCAGCGCGAAATTTGGTCAGCGCATTGGCAGTGCGTCCACAAACGAACTTGACGATGCGTCTATTGAGAAATGTGTGCGCCGTGCCGAAGAGCTTGCGCGTCTTGCGCCTGAGAACCCCGAAGCGATGCCGTTCTTAGAGCAACAAACTTATTTAGAATCACAAACCTATTTTGAATCTACTGCACGCATTACGCCTGAATATCGTGCAAGTGTTGCCCACGAAGGCATTTCACAAGCGGAACAATTAGGCATGACGGCGGCAGGCTTTTTTGAAGACGGCGTTACCTTTTCCGCATTAGCAAATTCCAAAGGGCTTTTTGCCTACAACCAATCAACAGGGCTTGAATTTACGCTCACGGTGCGCACCAACGACGGCACAGGTTCGGGCTACGCGGTGAAAGATTACAACGATGTAACGAAGTTTCGTCCGAAAGAAGATTCTGAAATCGCTGTTCGCAAAGCCGAACTTTCACGCAATCCGCGTGCGATTGAGCCGGGCAAATATACCGTCATTCTTGAGCCAGCGGCACTTGTTTCGGACGAAGGGTTGCTCAACAACCTTGTCTTTTCGCTTGGCGCACGCGCCGCTGACGAAGGCAGAAGTTTCTTTTCCAAAAAAGGCGGGGGCAATAAAATCGGCGAAAAAATTTTAGATGAACGCCTCAACATCTATTCCGACCCCACACACCCCGAGATTCCCGCGCAAACTTGGCAAGGCGATGGACTTTCGCGCGAAAGAATATGGTGGTTCAAAAATGGTGTGCTCCAAAATCTTTTTTATGACCGCTACTGGGCATCTCAAAAAGGCGTTAAACCCGTTGCTTTTCCAAGTGGCGTCATCGTTGAAGGCACATCGGCAACAACGGAAGATTTAATCAAGGATACGAAGAAGGGAATTCTGGTTACGCGACTTTGGTATATCCGAAGCGTCGACCCGCAAACCCTGCTCTACACAGGGCTAACACGCGATGGCACATTCTACATCGAGAACGGTAAGATTCAATATGCTATCAAAAACATGCGCTTCAACGAAAGCCCCATCATTATGCTCAACAACCTTGATGCACTCGGCAAGCCTGAACGCTTGAACGGCAACCTCGTGCCGCCGATGCGCATTCGCGATTTCAC
>CALGMC010000062.1 GCA_937959145.1 uncultured Chlorobiales bacterium | reverse complement strand
CAGAACGGAAAACTTGCCACTATCTTGAATTGCTGTTATTGGAATAATAAAATTCTCTGATTGTTGGAGCAGGAGAAAGACGGTCAAGCCGCCGCCTAAAAGGTAGACGAAAAGTTGAATGAAATCTGTCCAAATGACGGCGCGCACGCCGCCGAGTTGAACATAAAGCAAGGTAACAAGTGCAATGAGCACAATGCCAATCGTGTAGAGCGTAGCGTCGGAAATGCCGCCAAAGAGGTTATATCCGCGAAAAATAATGACGAGTGGAATGGCAGTCGCATAAAGGCGCACGCCGTCGGCAAAAATGCGCGTGATGATAAAGACGAGCGAGGTCAATCGGCGGAGCGGAAGCCCGAAGCGCGATTCCATCAAGGCGTAGGCGGTGGTGAGTTCGCCTGCGTAGTATTTCGGCAAAAAGAAATATGCGACAATCACGCGACCGATAAAGTAGCCAATCGCAAGTTGAAGAAAGTTGAAGTTGCCCTTGTAAGCAATGCCGGGCACGGAAATGAAGGTCAGTGCGGAGGTTTCGGTTGCGACTATCGCCACGCCGACTGCCCACCAACTGATTTTTTCTTCGGAAAGGAAATAATCTTTTGCAGAAATTTGCCTGCCGCCTTTGAAAATGCCGAACAAGGTAACGCCAACGATGTAAATCAAAACGACAAGCCAATCGAGCAGTGAAAAGTGCATTCGTTTAAGATAGGAAATTCAGTTGCGGAATATGCAGAAAAGCGCAAGTTAATGAATAGTGAAGAATGAAGAGTGAGTAGTGAAAGGTTGGAACACCGATGAAACAGATGACGCGGGCTGGCACAGATAATTGAGACAAAGCAGTGGCGACCGGTTTAATCCGCCTACTCCGTGTTCTCTTCAATCCGTGTTCTCGCTTAAAGAGGGTGTGGAATGAGAGCAATGGCTTCAACTTTCAACTCTTAACTCTCACTTATCAACTATCCGACTGTGTGAGGAATCCAAGTGAGTTAAAAGTTAAGAGTGAAGAATTAAAAGTTGAACGCACGCGCACGCTTACTCCTCCACTATCAACTCTTAACTCTTTGACGCTTCGCCTTTGTTCAGAATCAAAAGCGAAATTGACACAGGTGCTATGCTTTACGACGATTTAACGGCGGCGGCGATTTGTTCGGCTTTGGCGTTGGGCAGGTAGATGTAGCGTCCGCCGAGTTGTTCAGCAAGGCGTTTGGCTTCGCCGCGCGAAAGGTAGCCTGTTTGTGTATCAATCACCACCGAGTTCAACCCTTCACGATTAATGGATTGAGCGAGTGCGGCGATTTCAGTTGCGATTTTTTGTTTGTCGCTGGCGTCCGTATTGCTTTGAGAGAGTGCCACATTGCCGCGTCCGTCCGTGATAAAAACAAGCATCGTTTGCGTAATGCCTTTGGACTTCATTTGCTTTGCGGTTTCTAATCCGAGCAACATTGCTGAAGCCAATGGCGTGCCGCCACCAGTTGGAAGCACATCTAAGGCGCGTTTGGCTCTATCGACGCTCTGCGACGGCGGAAGAAGTTCTTCGGCTTGTTTGCCACGAAAGGCAATAAGCGCGACTTGGTCGCGATGCACGTAGGCTTCTTGCAGCAGTTTCGTAACGGCGCCTTTGGCTTGTTGCATGCGGTTGAGTGCCATGGAGCCAGAGGCATCGACGATGAAAATAAAGAGCGTTCCGGCTTTATCGCGAAAGCGTTTAATGCGAATATCATCTTTGGTGATGATGATTGCGGAGTGATTGCGTCGGTTGGTTTTCTTGCGCACACGTTGAAACGGTGCGGCTTGAATTATTGTCGGAACGAGTGCGAGTTTGCCTTTTCGCAAAGAGCCTTGCTCAGAACGAACATACCGACCATGCCGATAATTCAAGGCTTCGCCACGACTGCCTGATTTGCTGCGGCGTTTGGCAGAGGCGGCAAGGTTCATCAAGTTTTCGGGCAGTTCTGATTCAACGGCGTCGAGCAAGAGTTCTTCGATTTGGTCGGGCGTTTGTTCATGATTGTTCTCGTTGTTGTTATCGGGCGAATCGCTTTGTGATTCCGATTCGGCAGGTTGCGGTGCTTCGGGCGGTTTCGGCTCTTTTTTTGTTTCTTCGCTTTCGGGAATGCGCGTCGCGCGAGGAAGAAGAACCAATCGCGCGGCAAGTTTCAAATCTTCTTCGTCGACATCTAATCGACCTGCAAGTGCCGCAGACGCTAACGCGGCTTTCACGGCAAACACATCGGCGCGATTGCCTTCAACGCCAAGCGAAAGCGCGGTCTGAACCAGTCCTGAAACTTCTTCGTCGCGAATCTCGACGCGCGGTAAAATCTCTCGTGCTTGAAGAATTAAGCCTTGCAGGAGTTTGTCGTCATCTGCATCGCTATCGTGCGTTTGAAAATGCACGCGGCGCACTACTTCGGCTCTGAATTTTTCGTCGCTGTTCGGCGTGAAGGGCACGATGAGACCAATTCTATCGAGCAGTCCCATACGCACCTCGCCTTCGGCAGGATTGTAAGTGCCAACGAGAATAAATCGCGCCTCATGCACATCGCTCACACCATCGCGTTCAATCAAAACTTTTCCGCGAGACAGTGCATCAATCAAATAGGCTTCGCTGACAGAGTCGAGCAAGTTGAACGAATCGACATAAAGCACGCCGCCGTTGGCTTTGGCGAGCAAGCCTTTTTCAATGACGCGCTTTCCTGTGGCAAGAGCAACTTCCAAATCTAATCCGCCGAGCAATCGGTCTTCGGTGATATTCAAAGGTAATTCAACAAACGGCGTGCCTTCGGGAAGAATGTGCGCAAAAGCGCGTGCGAGCGTCGACTTGCCTGAACCAACCGTTGCAGGAATCAAGACGCCACCGAGCGAAACATCAACCGCAGCAAGAAGTAGGGCTTTTTTGGCGAGGTCTAATCCTAAAATGTCGGTAAAGGAAATCATATCAAACCGTCTCTTCAACTTTGAGAATGGCTTGCAGTTCGCGCTCGACTTTTTCCCCTGCATCGATGGTTTCGAGCGGGTCGCGTCGCAAGCGGTGACGCAAGGCAGGCACGGCAATGGCGCGAACATCGGAAAGCGTTACTTCTAATCGTCCTTCAAATGCGGCGTAAGCCGAAGCGGCGCGCGTAATCGTCAATTCGCCACGATGCCCGTCAATGCCAAGCCGCATGCACAGCGTTGCGACTTTCATCAAGACTTCATCAGGCATGGTAACTTTCGGCACGAGCGATTGCGCTTTCACCACTTTTTCACGTAAGGCATCTTGTTCGGGTTTCCACGCTTCTAAAAACGCTTCGGGATTGAGGTCAAACTCACGACGGCGTTTAACGATTTCGACGCGGTCTTGAATTTTGTTAATCGTGGTAATGCGTGCGTGCAATCCGAATCGGTCTAAAAGTTGCGGACGAAGTTCGCCCTCTTCGGGATTGCCTGAACCGACGAGCACAAAGCGCGCAGGGTGGCGAATGCTAATGCCTTCACGCTCGACCACATTCACGCCGGACGCCGCCACATCGAGCAACACATCGACCAAATGGTCGTCGAGCAAATTCACTTCATCAATGTAGAGAAATCCGCGATTGGCTTGGGCGAGCAGTCCGGGCTCGAAGGCTTTAACGCCGCTCGTGAGGGCTTTTTCAATATCAATCGTGCCGCAAACGCGGTCTTCGGTTGCGCCGAGCGGTAAATCCACAACAGGCACGGGAATATGTTCCGTTTTTCTGGTGTGCAATTCTTCTTTCGGAATTTCAGAGAGCGGGCGATTATAGACGTCGCCTTCTGCACGCTCAATCATCGGAAGCACATCGGCAAGGGCGCGCACGGTGGTGCTTTTGCCTGTCCCGCGATGCCCCATCACCAAAACACCGCCAATGCGCGGGTCAATCACATTCAAGAGCAAGCAAAGTTTCATTTCGTCTTGTCCGACAATGGCGGTGAAAGGAAAAACGGGCGATTTCTTTTTTTCGGTTGATTTTGAAGCGTGAGAGCGAGATGCCGATTTCTTCTTCGGCGGCGATGTTTTTTTCATAGTCATTTTAATGTAGAACGAAACTGCGTTGTGCAACATGCACCTTGCAATTTACGGCGATAAAAAGGTTTTGCAATCATCTTCGAAATGTCAGCACAGGAAACGATTTGTTAAAAGTGGAAATTTGTTTAGATTCAGTCTAAACAAATTAGAATGCAATCTGAATCCAATTTGATTTCGCTTTGCGCCGTAAAAAAGGGTGAGCGGTTTATCGTCAAGCAAATTGATGACAAAGAGATGCGCACACAACTGTTGCGATTTGGACTTGCTGAGGGAAGCGAAGCGATGTGTTTCGAACGCTTGCCGTTTGGTCCTGTGGTGATTAAGCATCGCAGGCAAGAGGTCGCCATAGGCGAAGAACTCACGAAAAAAATTTGGGTTGAAGTGCTTGCAAAGCAGAACTATGAAGAACATTAACACATGGAAACGCTTACAATAGAATCTGCGCCGCCGCTGTCGGCAGTTGAAAAAACGGGCAAGAAAAAGTTAGTGCTTGTTGGAAATCCGAATGTCGGAAAGTCCCTTTTCTTCAATCATTTCAGCGGGCTATATGTCGATGTCTCGAATTTCCCCGGCACAACGGTTGAAATTACCGAAGGCAATTACAAAAACTTTCGTGTGATTGATACGCCCGGCATTTATGGCGTCAGTTCGTTCAACGACGAAGAGCGCGTCGCACGCGACGAGGTGCTTTCCGCCGATGTGGTGCTCAATGTGATTGATGCGACAAACTTGGAGCGCGATTTATTTCTCACGCTTCAGCTCATTGACATGCAGTTCCCGATGGTTATCGCGCTCAATATGATGGACGCCGTTGAGGAAAACGGCATGGAAATCGATGTGGCAAGGCTTTCGGAAATTCTCGGTGTGCCGATTGTGAAAGTAACTGCTATCAAAAAGCACGGATTTGACGAATTAGAGAAAGCACTTGAAAATGCGACCGTTGGCAATGCCGATAAAACGCTCTTGCATCAACTTGAACCCATTCTCGCAAGGCTGAAATCCACGCCGAATCCAATCGCCGACGCAGTGATGATTCTCGAGGGCGATGAAACCGTTGCAGAGCGGCACGGCATTGCGCCCGAAGATAAGCGCGAAGAAATTTATGTGGCTCGCAGAAATCGCGTGAATGAAATTGTAGCGGAAGTCGTGCGCGAAAAATCTGCCATGAAAGTTAGCGCAGTCATTTCAGAAAAACTCGGCAAGTGGACGATTAATCCGATTTCAGGCATTCCGATTCTGATTCTTGCGCTGTGGCTTATTTATGAAGTGGTCGGCGTGATGGTCGCACAGCGCGTTGTTGGACACACCGAAGTCGAACTTGGCAACAAACTCTTTGAGCCGTTTGTCAAACATCTTTTCGCTACCATTACGCCCGTTGAAATTTCCGTCGATGTGCTCAACGGCGAAGAAGTGATTGAGACAAAATCGTTTGTGTTCCCCGAAGGCACAAGTCGCGACAAAGCACAATTCGACGAGTTCAAAGCCTTCATTGAAGGCAAAGATGTGATGCAGAATTTTGCCTTTTCGCAAGAAACGCTGTGGGGGAAAATCGTAACAATTTTTGCAGGTGAGTTCGGCGCATTCACGATGACGGTAACTTACCTTGCGTTCTTATTGCTTCCGTTGGTGATTGGCTTTTACATGTTCCTTGCCATTTTGGAAGACTGCGGATATTTGCCGCGCCTTGCGACAATGGTCGACCGTCTCTTCAC
>CALGMC010000061.1 GCA_937959145.1 uncultured Chlorobiales bacterium | reverse complement strand
GATTTTTCTGCGTTGAAGGATTTTTTGATGTCGGTGTAATACACGACAAGTATTTAAGCAAGAGTGAGTGATTAACGTTTGAGACTCAGCGTTTTCACTGAGTTGCTGAAACCAAAAAGCCCTCTTCGTGAGGGCTTCTTGCGCAAAAACAATTTTGGGTTAGGCTTCGACTTCTGCGGTCGACTTTTTGCGTTTGGCTTCGCGGTTGCGTGTGGTTTCGTCCAAAATCTTTTTACGAATTCGGATTGATTTCGGGGTTACTTCCACGAGTTCGTCATCGTTGATAAATTCAAGCGATTGCTCGAGGGTTAATTTGCGCGGCGGCGTAATTTTCAAGGCGTCGTCGGAGCCGGAGGCGCGCATATTGGTGAGTTTCTTCGTTTTGCAAACATTGACGGTCATATCGAAATCGCGGGCTGATTCGCCAACGACCATGCCTTCATAGACAGGTGTGCCGGGCTCAATAAAGAAAACGCCTCTGTCGTCGAGTTGTGCCAATGCGTAGGCAACGGCTTCGCCCGATTCAGCGGAAATGAGCGTTCCGAGTTGGCGCGAATTGATTTCGCCTTTGTAAGGCTCGTAGGATTTGAAGATGTGCGTTAAAATGCCCTCGCCTTTGGTATCCATCACAAATTCAGATTGAAATCCAAGCAGTCCGCGCGTCGGAATTTCAAACTCTAAGCGCGTCATGCCGCCTTCGAGCGAGACCATGTTTTTCATATCGCCTTTGCGCTTGCCCATTTTCTCAATGACAATGCCGACGAAATCTTGTGGCACATCAATCGTAACGGATTCGTAGGGCTCGAGGAGTTTGCCATTTTCATCGCGTTTCAAAATCACTTCGGGGCGCGAGACTTGCAGTTCAAACCCTTCGCGTCGCATAGTTTCAATCAGCACGGAAAGGTGCAATTCGCCGCGACCAGAAACCTTGAACGTATCGGCACTGTCGGTGTCTTCGACCTTCATCGCCACGTTGGTGATGACTTCTTTGTAGAGCCTATCACGGATGTTGCGGCTCGTAACATACTTTCCTTCTTTACCTGCAAAGGGAGAATTATTGACCGAAAAAAACATCGAGACTGTCGGCTCGGTGATGGAAAGCGGCTCGAGCGCAATCGGGAAATCGGGGTGGCAGAGCGTTGAGCCGATGTTGCCTTCTTCAATGCCAGAGAGCGCGACAATGTCGCCCGCGCTGGCTTCGGTTGCTTCGACTTTGCCGAGTTTTTCAAAGAGAAAGAGTTTCGCGACTTTCGCTTTTTTAACTGAAACGCCCGACTCTGTTTTTTCCACTAAGGCGACGGGGTCAGTGGGTTTTACTTTGCCTTTCATAATTCTGCCGACGACAATTTTTCCCAAGTAGTCGCTGTAATCCAATGAATTGACGAGCATTTGGAACGGCGCGTCGATGTCGGCTTCGGGCGCGGGAATTTTTTCCAAAATCATATCAAGCAAAGGCGTAATGTCTTTGCCTTCTTCTTCAAGAGTCCTTTTGGCGTAGCCGTCTTTGCCAGAGGCGAAGATGTAAGGAAAATCAATTTGCTCATCGTTTGCGCCCAAGTGAATGAAGAGGTCTAAGACTTCGTCAATCACTTGCAAGGGACGCGCATTCGGGCGGTCGACTTTGTTGATGACGACAATGACCTTCAAGCCTGCTTCAAGTGCGCGGCGCAAGACGAATTTCGTTTGAGGCATCGGTCCTTCAATCGCGTCGACGAGCAAGAGCGCGCCGTCGACCATTTTCAAAATGCGCTCGACTTCGCCACCGAAATCGGCGTGTCCGGGCGTATCGACGATATTAACCTTGTGATTTTTGTAGTTGTAGCCTGCGTTCTTGGCGAAAATGGTAATCCCGCGTTCTTTTTCTTGCGGGTTGGAGTCCATAATTCGCTCCTCGACTTTTTGATTTTCTCGGAACGTGCCAGTTTGTTTGAGAATCGCGTCAACGAGCGTGGTCTTTCCATGGTCAACGTGAGCGATGATAGCAATGTTGCGAATGTCTTCGCGGCGACGAATGGTCATATAATTTGTGATTAAAAGATAGGTTGCAAAAGTTGATACAGCGAAATGGAACTACGGACTTTGAAAATCGGGCGCGAATATACTGTTTTATTACGAGAAGTCTAAACGGCACATATCTGCGATTCGTTCAACGCTGTTTTAAGTTTTCTTTGCATGATTTTTAATTTGCGAGAAACCTGTAAGTTTGTAGTTTGAATCCTCAACGGTCTATCACAGAACACGATTATGAAAAACGCATCGCACATTCTCCTTGTTGATGATGAGCCGCTTATTCTCTCATCAATGCGCGACTTATTGGAAGTGGATTATGTTGTTCATACAGCAGAAAACGGACAAAAAGCATTGGAGATTTTATCCAAGTATCCGATTAAGGTGCTGATTAGCGATGAGCGTATGCCTCAAATGCGCGGACATCAACTGCTCAAACGCGCCAAGCAAGCAAGCCCAAACACGATTCGCATTTTGCTGACGGGCTACGCCGATTTAGAAAGCGTAATGAACTCCGTGAACGCGGGTGAAATTTTCCGATACCTCAACAAGCCCTGTCGCAACGACGCGCTTTTGAATGTCGTTCGGCTCGGCGTGCAGATTTACGACCGACTTTCAACCTTAAAGCCAACGGCAATAGCGGCTGTCTCAAAAAATGACATTAAACCCGACCTCACGCTTCCCAAATATGACGCGCTCTTCGTTGGATTCACGCCCGATGAAATCGCGCGACTTCAACTCCGACTTTCCAAGCATTTCACCATTCGCACTGCCGCGACAGTCGTGGACGCCTTGAAGTTAATTGGTGATGTGCCGCCTGCGGTGATTGTGAGCGAATTAAAATTAGATGATTACGAGGGGCTCGATTTTCTTAAAACTGTTCTGGCTGAAAATCCGCAACTGATTATCATTGTGCTTACTGACACGGTCGATGTCGGATTAATCACAAAAGCCATCAATGAAATTAATGTGTTTCGCTACTTGCCGAAATCCGCAACGCAGGAAGAATTGGAGCGTGCCCTCATGGATGCCGCAGCGAGAAGCACGATTTATCGCGCACAGCCCAATGCGAATTTGAAATTCACCGCCTCGCAAATCGAGCCGCCGAAGAAAACCCCGCCGCCAACTTCGGAACTGCTCCATCGCTTGCAGTCGGTTCAAGACCAGTTGAAAAAGCGTTGACAATGCTTCGCACCTGCAAGCAAATTCCGTCGCCAAACTCATTTTGATTCTCAGATGCGCGAACTCGCTAATTGAGGGAAAACAAATCAAACTTGCAGGAAATAACGGTAACATCGCTAATCTCAACCTGCATTTACGAGGGATTACCTGCTTCTGACCGACTCTGCCACATCACCACGCCTGATACAATCAAGGCAACAAGAACAAGCATATTCGCAAAAATCGCCAACACCTTGCCTGTATTAAACGCGCTTGATTCATACACAAACTTCACATCGTGTGTTCCCTTCGGCACAAGCACGCCGCGAAAGGCGTAGTTGGTTTTGTAGACCGTTGTCTCTGCGCCGTCAATCAAACACTTCCAGCCTTTGTCATAAAAAATTTCGCTTACAAACAGAAAACTGTTTGCGCTTGTCTTCACGCTCAACTCGAGGTGATGAATGCCTGCACTTTTCACTTCCACGCTCGAAAGGCTATCGGGTGCGTCAGCGGTGGGAGCATCAACTTCTACGAAGGCTTTTTCGCGCGGATTGAAATCTTGCCGCTCAATGTGTTTCAAAATTTCGGGCACGGTTGCCTTCTCAACAGATTTTACAAGCCATGCGCGTGGCGTTGGGTTTTCGCGTGCCATCACAACTCGACTGCCTTCAAACACCGTCTTGAAGCCCTCGAACGATGTCGGCTTATCCACGATGATGTATTTGAGATTGAGCAAATCCATCAGGACGGCATTGGTGAAAAAGGTTGGCGTTTCTGTATTGCCGTTGCCAAAGAGTTCAATCAAATCTTGATAGATGCGCATTTTCGCACCTTGATAACCGCCGACCGATTCCAAACGGAAGTAGGCATACCAATTCGCATCGTTCTCGCGCAAGAGTGGTAGGATTCTAAATTTCGTTTTGTCTTGCTCGAGAAAGGCGACGTAATCGGGCTTCTCGAAGACTTTCTTTTCGGCTTGCAGGGGCTGTGCGCCTTTGAGCAGGTCGGCATCGGCGCGCCAAAAGTCGACTATTACCACCAAGAGCAACGCGCCTTGAAACACAGTTTTTGAGAGCGTGCGATTGATGAAGAAATATGCCAGCATCATCGTTGTGCCCATAATTAAGAGCGAGAGCATCATATCGGTTTTTGCCATATCGAAAATCTTGAACTGCGATTCGTAGGCTTGAATCACCGACGGATTTTGATACTGCGCCACAAGTTGCTTGCCTCTATCGCTTTTAGCAATCTGTTGAATGTAATCTTGCTTGCACCCCGAAAAGCCCAAAATGCCGACAAGCGCGACCGCCACGCTTGCATAACTGATTTTTTGAAAGAGCGATTTTAGTTCGTCGCTTGCCGTTTCGCGCATCTCGTAAAGTGCCTTGACGCCGTAGCCTGCAAGAATGCACGCAGAAAGTGCGGTTAAAATCAGAATCATCGATGGCGCACGGAACTTGTTGAAGAACGGCGCAAAGTAAAAGAGCAAATCATAGACCAGCGGGAAATACTTCCCAAACGAGACCACAAGCGCAAATGTGCCGACCGCAAACACGGCTTGCACAAATCGGTCGTGCCAGTATCGCACCAATCCAATGATGGCAAAGATGAGAATCACAACGCCGAAAAATTGCGGACACATTGTAAAGGGTTGTGGTCCCCAATAACTCGCATTGCCGTATCCGAAATAAGACGGCGCGAAAAAGGTCAAGACTTCCTCGACGCCAAACGACCAACTTGTTGCGTAGTCATAACTCAATCCGCCTTTTGAATCGGCTTTGCTTTGCGTCGAGGTTTGTTCAGTTGCCAATTCGGGATAGATGCTGGTTACGCTTGCCGCGCCACGAATCGAATAGGGCGAGTATTCGGCGACGGCGAGATAAGTATCGGCGAACATCATCACTGCCAGCAGTGCCGCTACTGCCATGCCGCCTGCACTGCGAAGCCAAGCCACGATTGGCTCTTTTTTGACCAAAGCGTAAATGAGCTCGACGAGCAAGTAAATTCCTGCGAAAAGTCCGCCGTAGTAAATCATTTGCACGTGCGTTGAGCCAAAAAGGAGCGAGAGCACACACGAGAGCAGTGCCGTATTGAGCAACATGGATTTCCAATTTTCCGATTGGCGCAATCGTTCTGCAAAGACGAGTAAATAAGGGTAAAGCGAGGCGGCAGTAATTTTCGTGTTATGTCCGACCGTAATCCACACCACCGAGAGCGTTGCGAGCATTGCGCCGATTGCACCAACAAGCGATTGAAACGGTGAACATTGCTTTGTGCGCAAGAGCCAATAGATTCCCGCACCAAACACGAAGTAAAACAGGACGACAGATACGCTCTCTGGGGTCGCGGTTATTGCTGTGAAAACTTTTACGATACCTTTCCAAACCACCGTGTGAGTAACATCATACCACCGTTCTGCTTGAACGAAAAGACTGCCGAGCGACGGCATGCCACTGAACACAAATGGAATCCACTGCGGTTGAATGCCTTCGGCTTTGGCATCACGGACGAAAGTTTGAGTGGCTAATGAAGCCGTGTTATCGGGCACAACAAACGATTTGCCTTGAAACACAATCGGCGAGAAAACAATCAAGGTCAGAACCAAAAGAAACAATACTGCGGCGAGGTCTTGATATTTTTCGGGAATGAGCGATGGTTCGGGCGCGAGTGTCTTTCTGGGCTTCGAAGACTTTGGCGTTGATGATTTTGAACTTTGTGTCTTTGGTTGCGACATTTGTGTTTATCTTAAATGACTGCAAAAATTGCTCGGCAAATCTACAAAAGGAATCTTTCATCGCGTATTTTTCCTAACACAACCTTCAAACATAACCAACTCTGCTAAATGCCCACTTGCATCATCTGCGGACACGCACACACTTCCGCGACTTATTACACAGCCAAAGAAATGATGTTCGGCATGCGCGATACCTTTACCTATTTTGAATGCGAGCATTGCGGTTGCGTTCAGATTGTAGCACCGCCTGAAGACCTTTCAAAATACTATCCCCAAACTTACTACTCGTATCATGCAACGCCTTTGGTTGACCCACCTTTGAAACGATTTTTGAAAACCCAACGCACGAACTTTGTGCTCACGGGCAAGGGGCTTATCGGTCGCCTGATGTATCAACTGACTGGGGTGCCTGATATTTTGAAATGGATGAAACATTCATCGCTCAATCTTGATTCAAAAATTTTAGATGTCGGATGCGGCGCAGGTGTTTTTCTGCTTGAACTGCATCAATTAGGATTCAAACATGTGCAAGGCGTCGACCCTTTCTTGGAAAGCGATATTTTCTACAACAACGGCGTGAAAATTTGGAAAAAAGAATTGAAAGATATGACGGGCTCTTTCGACCTCATTATGTTTCATCACTCGTTGGAGCATATCCCAACGCCACATGCCTATTTAGAGATTGCGCGAAAACTGCTCACGCCGAACGGTGTTGTGCTCATTCGTGTGCCTCTTGCAGGTACTTTTGCTTGGAAACACTATGGCGTTAATTGGGTTCAACTCGACCCGCCGCGTCATCTCTTTCTGCCGACCGTCAAGAGCATGCACCTTTTAGCCGAACAGTGCGGCTTTGAAATTTTCAAGACCGAATTCGACTCAACCGAGTTTCAATTTTGGGGAAGCGAACAATACCTCAAAGACATTCCGCTTAACGACGCACGTTCTTACTCGCAAAACCCCGAACAGTCACTTTTTTCAAATGCCGACATTGCGGCTTTCAGAGCGCGCGCCGAAGCCCTGAACCGCGAAGAACAAGGCGACTCCGCCTGCTTTTATCTTCTCAAGAAATAAGAAAGATTTATTTCGTTGCAAACTTCGGCACAACACCGAGATTGTGAAAGAGAAACGCATATACATCAGCCGTTTCTTCAATGGCTTTTTCGGTTGAACTTGCGCCGTGTCCCGATTTCACTGCAATGCGAATGAGCACAGGATTTTCGCCACGATGCTTTTCTTGCAATGCCGCCGCAAATTTGAACGAGTGTGCAGGCACAACGCGGTCGTCGTGGTCGGCAGTCGTAATCAGCGTTGCAGGATAGGAAACGCCTTCTTTCAAATTGTGAAGTGGTGAATATCGATAGAGGTATTCAAACTCTTCTTTGCTGGCTTCGCTCGAGCCATATTCGGCAATCCAGTTCCAGCCAATCGTAAATTTTTGGAAGCGGAGCATATCCATCACGCCGACGGCAGGCAAGGCAACTTTGAAGAGTTCAGGACGCTGACACATCACTGCGCCAACGAGCAAGCCGCCATTTGAGCCACCCTTCATCGCCAATTTTTCCGAGCGCGTGTATTTTTCTTTGATGAGATACTCTGCTGCTGCAATAAAATCATCAAACACATTTTGCTTATTGAACTTCATGCCTGCTTTATGCCACGCCTCGCCATATTCGTTGCCGCCACGCAAATTCACCTGCGCATAAATGACGCCCTGCTCCAAGAGCGCAATGTTGAGCGGACTGAACGACGGCAACAAACTTACATTAAATCCGCCGTAGCCATACATCAGCGTGGGGTTATTTCCATCTTGCACAATGCCTTTCTTATGCACCAAAAACATTGGCACTTTCGTGCCGTCTTTGCTTGTGAAAAAAACTTGTTTGGTTTCGTAGTCTTCGGGATTGAATTTCAGTTCAGGCTTGCGGAAGATGGTCGATGTTTTGGACGCAATGTCGTAGCGATAAATCGTCGGCGGAAATGTGAAAGAGGTAAAGGTATAGAAAACGAATTTATCATCGGCTTCTCCGCCGAAGCCGCTGGCAGTGCCGAGTGCAGGCAATTCCACTTCATTTTCAAAGGTGCCATCGAGCGCGTGAACATAGACGCGCGTCGAAACGTCTTTCATATACAGTGCAAAAATTTTTCCGCCGCCTGTTGTAACATACTGCAAGGCTTCGGGCTTTTCAGCAATCACAGTTTGCCAATTTTTCATGTCAGGATTTTTGGAAGAGCATCGCATGACTTTTTCATTCGGCGCATCGTGATTTGTTGTGATGAGAAAATCGTTGCCGATGTTGTCGACAATGCTGTAAGAGAAATCCGTAATCTCACTAACGATAGGCTTAAAGGTTTTCTCGCCACGTCGTTTGAAGTAAAGTGCGTTGCCTTGTTTTCCTGACCCTCTATCGGAAATGCTCAAAAAAGTGAATTGTTCATCTTCGCTTGTGAAGGCAAAGTGGAAGCGTTGCGCGTGTGCCTTGTCTTCAAAAACAAGTTCATCTTGTGATTGCGGCGTGCCAACCTTGTGATAATAAACTTGATGAAATTCGTTTTTCGCCGAAAGTTCTTTTTTGTCTGACGGTTCAGGATAGCGGCTGTAATAAAAACCATCGCCTTCCCAAGCAATCCCAGAAACCTTTACCCAGTTTAGCGTATCGGGAAGTTGCTTTTTCGTAGCAAGTTCCATCACGTAATATGTTTGCCAGTCCGAGCCGCCTTTGGAAATGCCGTAGGCGGCATATTTAGCATCTTTGGAAACAGCGAATGCGCCTAAGCGCGATGTGCCATCTTCGGAAAAAGTGTTCGGGTTTAAGAGCACTTCGGGCGTGCCGTCAAGTCCCGTTTGCATATAAAGCACGCTTTGATTTTGCAAGCCGTCATTTTTGTAGAAGAAAAAGTAATCGCCTTTGCGGAACGGCGCAGAGTATTTCGGGTAGTTGTAAATCTCCGTCAGTCGTGCTTTGAGCGCATTGCGAAAGGGGATTTTTTCCAAGTAGGCAAAGGTTACTTTGTTTTGCGCTTCTACCCATTTAGCAGTGGCTTCAGATGTATCGTCTTCGAGCCAGCGATAATCGTCGCGCACTTCTGTGCCAAAGTAGTTGTCAACTTGATTGACTTTTCCTGTTTTTGGATAGTTCAATTTTGGTGATGAGCAGTTAAGTGTGAGCAAAGTAAGCATGGCAATAAGTGAAAGTTGTATCCGCATTGTGAAGTCAAGATTGTTTGAGAAGTTTTGCCGCTTCTATGGCAAAGTATGTAAAAATAAGTTTTGCGCCTGCGCGTTTCATCGAGAGGAGCGTTTCCATCATGACGCGCTCGCCATCAATCCAGCCGTTTTGTGCCGCCGCTTTTATCATTGAGTATTCACCTGAGACGTTATAGACCGCAATCGGCGT
>CALGMC010000060.1 GCA_937959145.1 uncultured Chlorobiales bacterium | reverse complement strand
AAAGTGCGTTGCGCTCAACAGGCACGTGGAAATCAACCGTAAGAAATTTTTCCGAAGAAAACTTATCGACAATTTCGCTTAGTGCGCCATCGAAAAAGAGTTTTCCGCCGTCGATAATCATCACGCGCTCGCAGAGGGCTTCAATATCTTGCATGTAGTGGCTTGTGAGAATAATTGTTGTTTTATACTCACGGTTATAGTGCTTGATAAAATCACGAATAGAAAGTTGCGCCACAACATCAAGCCCAATCGTTGGTTCGTCTAAAAACAAAACTTTGGGTTTATGCAAAAGCGCGCCGATAAATTCCATCTTCATTCGCTCCCCCAGCGAAAGCCGACGCAACTGCACGTGAAGTTTATCTTTGACATTAAGCAACTCTGTTAAATAAGAAAGTTGCTCGCGATATTGCGCATTGGGAACTTCGTAGATTTCTTTCAAGAGCAAAAACGAATCCTGTGCAGGCAAATCCCACAAGAGTTGATTTTTCTGACCGAGCACAATCGAGAATTGCTTGCGAAACTCATTTTTGCGCTCGTAAGGCTTGTAGCCCAGCACTTCAACTTTGCCCGAAGTGGGATAGAGCAAGCCTGAAAGAATTTTGAGTGTCGTAGTTTTGCCTGCACCGTTTGCGCCTAAAAATCCCACTAACTCTCCTTCGTTAATCGTAAAGGAAATATCGCTGACTGCACGCTTGATTTCATATTTGCGATTAAACAATCCCTTAACTGCGCCAATTACGCCTTCTTCTTTCTTGAAAACTTTATACTCCTTGACGAGATGCTCTACAATGATAGTGGGTTTCATGGGTTAAGTTTGATTTCGAGTAGAATCGGCAAGTGGTCGGCGTAACCGCCGAGGTAGCGTTGTCCTGCAAAAGTTCGGAACGGCTTTTCGGTTGGCTTGCCATCTCTACCCTGCTCGAACATGTAAGGTTTGTGAAATGCTGTAAAAGAGTTAGGAATTGCGGAAAAACTTTTGTTATCAAACAAGCCTTTGGTAACGATGGCATGGTCGATGCGTTCCCAATGGTTTTGGTAGTAGTAAGTGCCGATGCCTCGATAAGCCGCCATGAAGTTGTAGAGCGTGCCGTCCGTTGAAGTAAGAACTTGGTTCAAATCGCCGACAGCGCGAAGCGTTTTCGAGACGGAATTATTTTCGGGTTCATCATTCAAATCGCCGAGCATAATGACATCGGCGGTCGAGTCTTGTGCGAGAATTTCGTCAAGACGAGTGCGCAAGGTTTGAGCGGCAACAATGCGGCGCGGTTCAGAGGCTTCAGCACCGCCACGACGCGACGACCAATGGTTGGCAAACACATAAAGCACATTGCCGTTGTGAGAAAACTTCGCTTCGAGAATATCGCGCGTCGAGCCTTGTCCTAAATCAACGCGATGCGGTCGGGAATCAAGTAGTTGAAATTTGTTGCTATTGTATGCAATGCCGACATCAATGCCGCGCGGGTCGGGCGATTCGTAATAAATCACGTTGTAAGACTTAGCGTTCAGATATTTCTGAAACAAGGTATCGAGCAAATGCTGATGCTCGACTTCGCAAAAGCCCATAATGTCGGGAAGCGTGTAGTTACGGCTATTGGCTAAATCACGAATAACGGTGGAAAGTTGCTTGAACTTGTAATCGAGCCGCTCTTCGGTCCATTTGTATTTGCCGCTCGGCGTGAAGTCGTCGTCTTGTGTCGGGTCGTCAATCGTATCAAAAAGATTTTCAACATTCCACCACGCGACGAGAAACTGCGGTGAGGACGGCGAAGGTGCGGTCGGCTTTGTCGTGGTGCACGAAAAGAAAACGACGGAAAAAAGAACAAACCCTAAAAAGCGAAGTCGCATAAATTATTCGGTTGCGTTGATGAAATCTTCGACGGCTTGAACAAATTCGGTTGGCTTTTCCACCATCGGCACGTGTCCACATTCGGGAATCAAGTGCAGGCGCGAGTTTGGAATTTCTTTGTGAACGACTTTGGCATATTTGACGGGAATAAACTTATCGTTTGCGCCCCAAATCACAAGCGTTGGTGTTTTCATCTCTTTAAGGCGTGCGCGCACTTTGGTTCGCTTCAAATCCAAATACTTGAAGTCGCGATTGAGCGACATCATCGCATCAAAATTTTCCTTGCTTTTCACCATCTCCAAATTTTGGTTCAAATGCTCTTCGGTAATGTGTGCGGGGTCGTAATAAACCGACTGCATCGTCTTTTTGACAAACGACGGCTTTGAGACCATTTTGTAAAGAAAGGGCTTCAAAAGAAACGAACTTGCCATCATAATGAACGGTGGCAGGTAAAGAAATCCATCGCTATCGCAAAGCACCAATTTCGTAAAAGTGTTCGGATAATAAACCGACATGGCGACGAGATACTTTGCGCCCATCGAGTGCCCAATGCCGTAAATCGAGTCGCTCGGCGAAGTTGTTTTCTCCAAAAATTCTTTCATCAACTTTGCGTAAAGGTCAAGCGAATAGCGAACATTCGTTGGCTTATCGCTCTTGCCAAAGGCGAGCAGGTCTAACGCCAAAACGCGATAACGCTGTGCAAAGAGCGGCACAACACGGTAGAAAATATCGAGCGACGATGAAAAGCCATGCACGAGAAAAAGAACCTTCGAGCCTGAACCTTCATCAATATAGCGATGCTTATATCCTGAAAGGGTAATGTATTTGGATTCTGCTTGGATACTCATAAATCGTGGTGATTGAAGTTCGTGATAATTAAAGTTGAAGCGATTGGAGCCATGTTGCAATCGCAGGAGCACTGCGCCAAATCACATTGATATGATTGGCGTCAGAAACAATAAGCGATTTTTCTTTTGTAGGCAAACAAGAAAGCGCATACTCGGCATCGGCGACGGCAAAGAGTTCGTCCTCTTTTCCAATCACCAAGAGCGTTGGAAAGCGCACATTCCGATATGCGTCTAACACATCAATCGGAAAGGCGGCAAGAAAAAAGGTCAGTGCGTAGTGTGTCGTCAGCAAGTTCTTTGAGATGGCTTGTTGGACGAGCGAATCGTTCGGCAAAAGAATTTCAAAGGCTCGGGGGTGAATATCAATCAACAAGTCAGGAATCAAGAGCAGTGATTGAAGCGGATTGACTTTGGCGAAAGCCCCGTCTTGTTGGCGCGCGTCGAGCGATGTTTTTGAGGAGCGATTTGGATTCGGATAAAAGCCGCCGCTCATCAAAAGCAGGGCGTCGGGTGGGCGGTAGTGAGACGGTCGGTCGTAAAAAAAGGAAATGTATTTAAGGCACGCGCCTGCGCCCAAACTGTGTCCGCCCAAGACAAGTTTCTTTTGAGGATACTTTGCGCGAAGCGTATCGAGAAAAAGTTTAAGGTCGCGTGCGAGAGCAGTTGTGTTTTTGGCATCGCCGCGTCTGCCTTCGGAAAGTCCGTGTCCGCGCAAATCAAGCAGAGCGGTTGCAATGCCGTGTTGGCGAAGCGTATCGGCAAGTGGCAGGTAGAGTTTGCTCTGCGCCGCCGTGCCATGAATGAAGACAAGCAGAGTATTGAAAGACGCAGGTAAAATTTCGCGATAAGCAAGGCGCGTTAAATCAAACGAGGTGAAGTAGTGAACAGAGTCAGGCTCGGCAATCAAGCGTGCATAAATCGGTCGGTCGCTCTCGCTAATGGTGAAAATGGATTTCTCGGAAGTTTGGCATGCAGAAAGTCCAACAAGAAAACTAAGAAATAAAAGGATACGGATTCCTTGCGTGGCTCGCAATGAGCGTCGCAAAAAGGCGTCATCGTTGCGAAGCGTTTGGAACAGCAGTTTCATTGTGGAAGACGTTTGATTTTTTCAATCGCAAGTTGCATATCGCGTGGCAGTGGGGCTTCAAATGCGACCTTCGTTTTCGTTTTCGGGTGAATGAACGAAAGAAAAGCGGCGTGCAGGGCTTGTCGCGGAAGCAGTTCAAAGAGATTGGCTACGAAGTGTTCGCTTTGTGAGAAGCCAAGTGCGCGAATGTGTTTCCCGCCGTAGGTTTCATCGCTCAAAATCGGATGTCCGAGATGTTGCAGATGCACGCGAATTTGGTGCGTGCGTCCTGTGTGCAGGTTGAGTTCCAAGAGCGAAAAGTATCGATAATCCTCTTTGACAGTGTAATCGGTAATGGCGGTTTTGCCTTCGTCGGATTCAAAGGGATAAACCGCCATCACTTTGCGATTCTTTTTACTGCGCCCGATGTTGGTTTGAATCGTGCCACTTTTGGATTTCGGAACGCCCCAAACAAGTGCAAGGTATTTTTTTTCTGTGGTGCGCTGTGCGAATTGCTTTGCTAATGCGAAATGCGCGTCGTTTTCTTTGGCAACCACCATAAGCCCTGATGTGTCTTTATCCAAGCGATGCACAATGCCCGGACGAAATTCGTCGTCGTGCGCGTCGGAGAGGCGATGCTGTGTATGATGAAGCACGGCATTGGCGAGCGTGCCTGTCCAATTTCCAAATGCAGGGTGAACCACCATGCCTGCTGGTTTATTGACCACTAAAATCGTTTCGTCTTCATAAACAATATCGAGCGGAATGGCTTCGGGCTTCATTTCAGGTGCAGGCGGGCGCGTGAGCGTTACTTCAATCACATCGTTCGGCGAGACTTTGTAATTGGCTTTTACAGGATTGCCATTGACCAACACACGCGATTCCTCAATGGCTTGTTGAACTTTGGTGCGCGTGGCGTTTTCAACTTGACGCGAAAGAAACTTATCAATGCGCTCGCGCTCGCGAATGTTCGGCACAATGAGCCGTATCTTCTGGCGCGCTTCAAGTGGTGTTTCCAAATCATGCATGGTGAAACAAATCACAATGGAGTTTCGTTAATGCGACCGACTCAACGTTTGACCTTCCTTCCAATTCTTCCGAGAAGCCATTGCAGTTTCATATTTAACTCAAACATACAAACAAAACATCTCGCAAATGAAAAACATCTTGCGTCTTTTTGTCGTGATTCTGCTTTTTGGCATTTCAGAAACCCTTTCCGCACAGGAAGTCTCGGCTGACGACGCGCGGGAGATGCTCACGCTTGCCATGAAAGAAAATTGCGTGCAAACCATTGTGCGCGGCAAAGTGGAGTATCCTGTGCTGGCGCGTCTGGCAAGGCTTGAAGGCAAATCGCTCTGCAAAGTTCAACTTGATGAACACGGTCAAGTGGTCAGAGCCGAGTTGCTTCAAGATGGCAATCCAATTTTGGACAAAGAAGCCTTGCGCGTGCTGACATCGGAAACCGAGTTCAAGGCGGCTGACTGTGCCAAAAAAGAAGTCGTCGTTTCCGTTGTCTTCAAACTGCACTAATCACAAGGTATCACGGAAGCAACTTTTTGAACTCGCGATACTCGCGCTCGTAAGTGTTGCCTTCATTTTTGGCGTTGAGTGAACGCAAAACGCGCTCAATGTTGACAACGCGGCTGTCGGGATTCGGGTGCGTTGAAAGAAATTCAGGCGGATTTGAAGCGTTTTTCATCTCACGAATTTTCTTGAAGAAGGCTTGCGATTCGTAGGGATTGTAATCCGTTCTGCTCATCCACAGCGCACCCGATTCATCGGCTTCGTTTTCATCTTCGCGGCTGTAAGAAAGCATCGCGAGTTGATAGCCAATGCCTGCCAAGGCTTGTATGGCTTCGCTTTTTCCTTTCAGCGTTTCGGCTAAAATCGCGTGCGTAATGCCTTTGACTGCCATTTGATTTGAACCATGCCGACGTGCCACGTGCGCAAGTTCGTGCGCCAAAACCCCTGCCAGTTGTGCCTCGTTATCCAAGAACTTCATAATTCCCGTGTAGAGATAAACATACCCGCCTGCGGTTGCAAAGGCATTGATAACATCGTCGTCAATGACTTGAACGGTGTAGTTGAACTGCCGCTCATGGGGAATATCATTGGCTTGTAGGAGTTTATCTTTAATGCGATTCACGTAGCGCGTAATGGCATCGTAGTTTTTATCCGTAGGTTTTAGGAATTTGTAGCGCGCATCGGCTTTGAGTTGGGCATCGGCTTGTTTGCCGAGAATCACATCGTCCTCGAGCGAGAAGAAATTGACCGACTTGCCAAGCGAGGCACAGCCAAGCGAAGAGAGCGAAAGGAAAAGTGCAACGAAATAGTGTTTCATGGTTGAAAGTTATTTTTGATGGGCGAAAATACGGGCTATCTACCTCATTTGGAAAAAAGTGCGTGAATTACTTACTTTCCGAGAAATGGGCATGCTGTTGAACCTTCACCGTTCTGAAATGTCCAACCCTGTTCTCTCAATAATTTTAGAATTACAAA
>CALGMC010000059.1 GCA_937959145.1 uncultured Chlorobiales bacterium | reverse complement strand
ATACTTTGAATCGTTGAAGCCTTCATAAAGCACTTCCATAATTGCCAAGCACACATCAAGTCCGATGAAATCTGCCAGCGTGAGCGGACCCATGGGATGCGCCATGCCAAGTTTCATAATCTCGTCAATGGCTTCGGGCGTAGCAATGTTTTCATAAACGCATTGAATTGCTTCGTTAATCATCGGCATCAAGACGCGATTCGAGATAAATCCGGGATAATCGTTGCAACTGACGGGCGTTTTGCCGATGGCTTTCGCTGTTGATTCAATCGCTTGAAAGGTCTCGTCCGATGTTTGCAACGCACGAATCACCTCCACCAATTTCATTACCGGCACAGGGTTCATGAAATGCATGCCAATCACTTGTGCAGGACGTTTGGTTGCCGCCGCAAGTTTAGTGAGCGAAATTGAACTCGTGTTCGAAGCCAAAATCGCTGATGGTTTGCAGTGTTCATCAAGCGTTTTGAAGATAGATTGTTTCAGTTCAAGGTTTTCGTTAACGGCTTCAATCACCAAATCCACATCTTTGACTGCGCCGCTTAAATCGGTTGTCGGCGTGATGTGTTTCAGCGTTTCATCTTTTTGCGCTTCGGTCAAGATGCCTTTTTTGACTTGTCGGTCTAAATTTGTGCTGATGGTTTTGAGCGCTCTGTCTAAGAACTCTTGTTTGATGTCGACGAGCCTTACAGAAAAATTGTGTTGCGCAAACACATGCGCGATGCCGTTGCCCATTGTTCCGCCGCCGATTACGGCAATGTGTTGAATTGTCATGGCTTTGAATTGGAATGTTGTTTTTGAAAGTGATGCGTGAAAATAGGGAAGAACTTGCTTTTGACGGCACTCTGTCGGCTCAAAGGGATTCTTACTTTGTTCGGAGTGATAACCTGTCGCACCTCGTCGTTCTAAGCGAAGCGACGAATCCAAAATCAGTGTGAAATCTGCTCAATCCGTCAAATTCGTGTTCTACTTCAATTCGCCCACTTCTTTCGCGTTGCGCCGAATTTTATTAGTTTGCGTCGCCAAATCAACCGCAGTATGCACGCATTACGAACACTTCTACATCACGTCATTGATTACGCAGGTTTGTTCCCGCCCGCCTCGCTTTCAATGACCGACGCCGTTACCAATTATGCGCATTACCTTCAAAGCCCGCACCGTTGGGCACTTGCACGGTTCATTGTCCCGATTTCACGGTTAGAAGAGTTTTCAAATGCGGTTCATGCACTTGCGCCTGACTTACGCAATCAAACATGGCATCTTTCCGCGCTTGTTGGAACCGATATTAACAGCGAACTGCAAGCGATTGACATGTTTAATGCTCGGTTTTCACGTGCGCCGCGCTCCATGCTCATTGACGCCATTGAGTTGAAAGCAAGTTCTGTTGAAGAAATAGAACGGCTGAATCTTCCGCCGTCGATTGTTTCATTTATTGAAATTCCGATTGCTCACAATCCTGCACCGCTTCTTGAAGCCATCAAGCAGAAAAGCGCACGTGCGAAAGTGAGAACGGGCGGCGTTGTTGCCGATTCATTTCCTTCGCCGAGCGATTTAGCACGATTCATTTTTCTTTGTGCTAAACATCAACTCGCCTTCAAAGCCACAGCCGGATTGCATCACCCGATTCGTGCTACTTATCGCCTCACTTACGCGCCCGATAGCCCAAGCGGCACAATGTTCGGATTTCTCAACGTCTTTCTTGCTAGCGCGTTTGCTTATAGCGGCATGGCAGAATCCGACCTTGCCGACCTGTTGAGCGAAACCGACCTTGCGCAATTTTCTTTTAGTGAAGCACACGCACGCTGGCGCACACATACTTTGGACGCTTCTATGTTGGAACGTGCTCGTGCACAATTTGCCATTGCTTTTGGCTCTTGCTCATTTGAAGAACCGATTGAAGACCTTAAAAAACACCATCTGCTCCATTCATGAAACAGAACGACACACACAATCCCGACCTCAAATCGTGGGTTGACTCTGCCAATGACTCACAGACCGATTTTCCCATTCAGAATCTTCCGTTTGGCGCGTTCAAATCACCGAAGAATTTTTCGCCGCACCTCTGCGTGGCAATCGGCGATAAAGTTCTCGACTTGACTTCGGTCGCGTTAAATAACTTGTTGGACATTTCATCAGAAATCAAAACGGCTTGCACCAAGGGATTTCTCAATCAACTCATGGCACTCGGCAATGAGGCGTCGTCGGAACTGAGGCAAGCACTTTCCAAAGCCTTGCGAAGCGATGCGCCCAAAGACCTTCAAGAAAAACTCAAACATCACCTGTTTGAGCGCAATAAAATCGAGATGCTCAATCCTGTGCGCATTGGCGACTTCACCGATTTTTATGCGTCCATTTATCACGCCACAAACGTTGGCATGATGCTTCGCCCTGAAAATCCGCTCTTGCCGAACTACAAATATGTTCCGATTGCCTATCACGGCAGAGCCTCCTCGATTGTGATTTCAGGCAGAAAAATTCGCCGACCGAACGGTCAAATCAATTCCGATGATAAAGCCGAGCCAAAGTATATGCCCTCGCGCCGATTGGATTACGAAGCCGAGATTGGATTTTTTGTCGGAACATCGACGGGGTTTGGACAGATGATTCCGATTCGTCAAGCCGAATCGCACATTTGGGGCGCGTGCATTGTGAATGATTGGTCGGCGCGCGACATTCAGCGTTGGGAGTATCAGCCGCTTGGTCCGTTTCTTTCCAAAAATTTTGCGACGAGCATTTCGCCTTGGGTCGTTACACTCGAAGCCCTTGCGCCGTTCCGCGTGCCTGCTTTCGTGCGCGGTGAAGGCGAGCCAAAAATTCTGCCGCATCTTTACTCACCAGAGAACGCACAGCACGGCGGTTTGGACATTACGCTCGAGGTGCTCATTCGCACCAATCAAATGCAAAAGCAAAACCTTCCGCCCTTCCAACTCAGCAAAGGGAATTTCAAGGATATGTATTGGACGCCCGCGCAAATGCTGACGCACCATGCCTCAAACGGCTGTAACTTTCACACAGGCGACTTATTCGCAAGCGGCACGGTATCAGGAAAGACGCGCGAAGAAGCCGGTTGTTTGCTCGAGCGTGCTTGGCGCGGCGAATCACCGATTGAACTGCCAACCGGCGAAAAGCGCAGTTTCATCGAGGACGGCGACGAAATCATCATCAAAGCCTATTGCGAAAAGGAAGGCGTGCGCCGCATTGGCTTCGGCGAATGCACAGGCATTATCATTCCGCCGTTTAGAGTTGGAAAGTAATTTTGATACGATTCATTTAATCCAAAAACCGTTACACGTATGAACAATACTACACCTTCGCCTGAAATCCTCCGTCGTCTTGCGAGCGACATGACCTTCATTGCTTGGTATTACATCATTACAGGCGTGCTCATTTGCTTTTCCATCGTCGGCGCGATTGTTGGCATTCCTCAACTCATTAGCGGAATGCGCTTGAAAGATTCTGCCGACGAACTCGCACGCTACGCCTACGAGCCTAATCCGCAACTGCTCGAGCAAGCACTCACCCTTCAACAAAAATTTTTCTTCATTCAGAAAATTCTTGTCATTGTCGTGATTGCCTTCTCGATACTTTACTTTTTCTTCTTCTTTGCCTTTATCGGGGCGGGCATTTTCACCAATTAAGACAAATAAAAAAGGCAGGTGTCTCTCCTGCCTCTGCAAAAGCGATTGAAAATCGTTTTAATCTTCCAAGATGTAAGTCAGCACGGGGTCGGCGTCGCGGTAATTGACAGTGGTCGTGTTTTTTCCGGGCTTCAGTTCGAGCGACTTCACGAGCAAGCCACTTCGCTTTTGCACACTGTATCCGGTGAGCAAAATGTATTTGCCCTCAACTAAACTTTGGAACTTGAATTTGCCTTGATTGTCGGTCTTGACATCTGCGGCGGCTTCTTTGGCAAGTTCTTTTACGATGGAGATGAATATCGCACCTTGATAGTCTTCAAGTTGGCGTTTGAGTTGAGCTCCGCTATCGGCAACGGCTTTATACTGTGCCTCAATTTTTTTATCGCCTTTTTTCTTGAATTCAGTTTGAAGGCTATCGAGCAAATTCCCAATGGCAAGATTGGCTTGTTTGAATTTTGCGACTTCTTGCTTATAGCCTTCGCGATATTGTTCTAATTTTTTTGCGACAAGTGAGTCGGGAATCAAGAGAACGGAGTGATTGGCTAAGGGCGGGTCGTTGATTGTGCCTGTGCCTAAGGTGAGCGTGCCTTCGAGCGTCGTGGCTTCTTTTGAGCACGCGGCAAGAGTTGCGATGATGAGAACAAACAAAAGTTTTTTCATGGTTAAGCCTCCTCTTTTTCGAGTTTAGGTTGAGCAAATTCGTCGTATTGTTCGCGTTTGATATTTGCGCCAAGTGCTCGCAGTTTTTGTTCGATTTTTTCGTAGCCTCTATCCAAGTGATAAATCCGCAAGACTTCGGTTGTTCCGCTTGCCACCAATCCGCCAAGAATTAAACTTGCCGAGGCGCGCAGGTCGGTCGACATCACCTTCGTGCCTGAAAGTTTTTGAACGCCTTTAACGATAGCCGAATTGCCTTTGACTTCGATGTTTGCGCCCAATCGATTGAGTTCAGGCACGTGCTTGAATCTATCGGCGTAGATGTGGTCGGTGATTTTGCTTGTGCCGTTGGCTTGTGTCATGAGCGCAGTCCATTGCGCTTGCATGTCGGTTGGGAATTTCGGGAAGGGCTTGGCTTCGACATTCGTCGGGCGCAGGGCTTTTGGCGATTTAAGTGAGACGGCAGTTTCGGTGTATTTGATTTCACAGCCGGCTTGCTGAAATTTTTTCAGAACGGCTTTGAAGTCGTTTGGATTGACATCGACAAGGGTAATATCGCCTTTGGTAATTGCCGCCGCGCAAAGGAGCGTGCCAGCTTCGATACGGTCGCAGATGTTGGTTTCGCGCACAGCGTAAAGTTCCTCGACGCCCTCAATTTCGAGTTCGGTTGTGCCGATGCCTGAAATTTTCGCGCCCATTTTCATGAGCATATCGGCAAGCGCCGTGATTTCAGGTTCGAGCGCGGCATTTTTGATTTTGGTTGTGCCTTTGGCTAAGACTGCCGCCATGAGCGCGTTGCCCGTTGCGCCGACCGATGAAATTGGAAAGTCAATTTTCGCGCCTGTCAATCGTTTGCGTTTGGCTTTTGCCACCACGTAGCCGTCCTCAATGTCTATGCTTGCGCCTAAGGCTTGCATGGCTTTCAGATGCAAATCGACGGGACGCGGTCCCCACGCACAGCCGCCGGGGAGCGAGACGCGCGCTTTTCCGAATCGCCCAAGCAACGGACCTAACACATAAATTGACGCACGCATTTGTTTGACAAGTTCATATGGGGCTTCGGTGTGCGAAATGTTTGAGGCGGAAATCGTCAGCGTGTTTTTTTCAAACTCTACTCGTGCGCCGATGATGCGAAGCAAGTTTGAAAGCGTGTGAACATCGCGCAAGTCGGGCACACGCGAAATCACCGTTTTTCCTGACGCAGGCAAGAGCGACGCCGCCATTAACGCCAACGCCGTGTTCTTTGAACCTGAAACCGCAACCGTTCCTGAAAGTTGCCGTCCTCCTTTGATAACAAGTTTATCCATTTTGAAAGCCGTTCGTTAGAGCGAATGGACGCCCTCAAAATTACGCTGTTAAAAATCAATCAAGAAACCGATGCTTTGTTCGGATACATAACGACCCAAATACATTCCACGAAAGTCTAATCCGCCATAATGATTAAACACGACCCGAAAACCCCGCTTGCCAATCGGATTGAACTTTATACCTGCTTGAAGGTTCGTTGCGCCGCCATAGCCTTCGGTTCGTCCGAGTGCCTGACGCCATATCGGCACAAGCCTAAAATCAACGGCGATGAACGGCGTGAGCACGCGCAACGGAAAGTTTGCGTAATAGGCTTCAACGCCGACTTGATAACTCGATGACGCAATCTCGCGTGGAATCGTGTTGAACAACCATTCATAACCGACATAAACGCGCCCATATTCACCTGATAGCGCAACCATGAACGCAATAAACTCGCGGCTATAGGTGAATGGAAACAGTCCCTCAAGCCAAGTTCCGTTTACAAATCGTCCGTCAATTAAGTGCGCAGAAATATGCGAGAGCCTGAAACGCCCTGTCAAATCAAGCGATTTCGTCAGTGGCTGGCGATAACTCAGGTTGATTCCGAAAATGTAATCGGCGGCATTGACCGGGAACTTGAAATTCCATTCGCGCCGCAGTTCCGAAAATGTGCCGAAGTCGACGCCGAATCCAACTTGCGTTTCCTCAAAAGAAACCTGCACAAGGTCGAGCGATATGCCAATGTCGAGCGAAAGTTCGTTGTTATTTCGATTGATGAGAGCCGCAACACGAGGCTCTTTGGCGTCGGCAATCAACGGCACAAACAAGGGTCGGTTAGGCTCAAGCGTCCAAGTTTGCGCCACGCACGGCGAAATGAACAACGATATGATAAAGACCAATACTATGCGATTCATCGAAGAATGAAAAACGAAAAAGCCGCTACGCATTGCATAACGGCTTCATCAGTTGACCGCAACAGACTTACGGGTTTGAAGGTGCTTCTGACGATGCAGGCGCGGTAGGCGGTTCGCTCACCGTGATTTTGACCGTCTTTGTTTCTTTCGCACCTGACTTATCCGTAACCGTGAAGGTTACATCGTAAGTGCCTGTTTGCTTTGTCGTTGGAGTCCACTCAAATGTGTTGCCTTTGAACTTCGCACCTTTTGGAAGGTTTGACGCGGTGAGTTTCAATTTGCCTTCGTCTTCTTTATCGTCATCGGTCGCATTGACATTGAACGAAATGGATTGTCCTGCAATGCTTGAAACATCGGAAAGGTCAGCAAATTTCGGCGGGCGATTCACGTTTTTAACCGTGATAGTGATTTGCGTTTCGTCGGAAAGCGGCGTGCCGTCGATGCCTGAATCGGTTACTTTGGCGTTGAGCGTGTATTTGCCTGCTTGCTCATAGTTTGGCGTCCAAGTGAGTTTATTGCCTTCGAGCGTTGCGCCTTCGGGCAAATTGCTGATGCTGAAAACGAGTTTGCCTTCGTCTTCTTTGTCAGGGTCGGTGGCTTTGAGTTCAAGCGTGAACGGCTCGTTTTCGGTTGCAGATTGTGCGGCGACTTTTTCGAGTTTCGGCTTGCGATTAAGTTGCTTGATGGTTATCGGCACGGTGATTTTATCGCTCAGTGCTTTTTCGGCATTCGGTTGAAGCGAGGTTGTGCCGGCAAGTCCTCTATCGGTAACGGTAAACTCGACTTGGTATTCGCCCGCTTGTTCATAGGTCGGCGTCCAAGTGAAGGTTTGAGTATTCGGCGTGAAGGTTGCGCCTTGTGGCAGTTCGCCGGCTTTGAAGGTAAGTTTGCCTTCATCTTCTTTATCGGGGTCTGTTGCTTTGAGTGTGAAGGTCAGTTTTTTGGTTTCTTGTCCTTCGACAGGCGCAACGGGTTCAAATTTTGGTGAACGGTTTGTGTTGGCAACCGTGAGCGTCGTTGATTTTGAGTCGCTCAAGCCGTCAGGGTCTTTGATGGTGAAGGTGAGTTTGTAGACGCCGTTTTGGTCAAAGTCAGGCGTCCAAGAAAAGGTTGTGCCGTCGAAAGTTGCGCCTTTTGGAGAGCCATCAACAGAGATAGTGAGTTTGCCTGTGTCTTCGCGGTCGGGGTCAGAGCCGCTGACGCTGAAGGCTATCGGCGTATTCTCTTCGCCTGTTTTGCTTTGCACCGTGTCCATCACAGGCGGACGATTGACGTGAATGACGGTAATTGGCACTTCTTTCATATCGGAAAGTTGCGTGCCGTCGATGCCTGTGTCGACCACTCTAAACGAAACCGTGTAGTTGCCTGATTG
>CALGMC010000058.1 GCA_937959145.1 uncultured Chlorobiales bacterium | reverse complement strand
TCAACTACTCAACTTTGAAACCGAGTGTCTGAAACCCCCTTATTTTATGCGGGTTTAGCGAATATGCAGTGTGTTTTTGGCGGCGTTACCTTCCAAAAAGGACTGCAAAGGTAGAGGTTTCGATTTGATTTTCAAAATTTTTATAGGATTTTTTCGGGCGTTTTTCAAAAAGTGGCATGCTGTTAAGTGATGCATGGTTTCACAAACCCCTACATATTCTCTATATTCGCCCGCTTCAAAATAAAAGATAGCCTTTGGCGCGAAACGGTCGCGCTGTAACTAATCGCAATTCAAACAATGGTTTTTACAAGAGAAATTGATTTAGGACAAGGAAAAGTCCTGAAAATTGAAACGGGCAAAATGGCAAAGCAAGCCGACGGTGCTGTGGTTGTTTCAATGGAAGACACCATGATTTTAGCAACCGCTGTTGCAAAGAAAGAGGCGGCACCGAATCAAGATTTTTTTCCACTTCAAGTTGAGTTTCGTGAGAAATACTCGGCGGCGGGTCGGTTTCCGGGCGGCTTTGTTAAGCGAGAGGGTAAGCCGTCTGAAAAAGAAATCCTTTCGGCACGCCTCATTGACCGAGCTTTGCGTCCTCTCTTCCCTGATGGATTTTACAACGAGACGCAAATTGTCGCCAGCGTCATTTCTTCTGACCGCACTAACGATGCCGATGTGCTCGGTGGCGTAGCGGCTTCGGCGGCATTGTGCTTTTCCGATATTCCTTTTTATACGCCAATGGCGGAAGTGCGCGTCGGCAGAGTCAACGGCGAGTTCATCGTTAATCCGCACACCGAAGAATTAGATGACTCTGATATGGATATTTGCATCGGCGGCACGAAAGATACCATTTGCATGCTTGAAGGCGAGATGCAGGAAATTTCCGAAGCCGATATGCTTGCCGCAATTAAGTTTGGGCACGAGGTCATCAAAAAAATATGCGCCGTGATTGAAGAGATGATGAAAGAATGTGGAAAGCCAAAGCGAACTTTCACGCCGCTTACACTTCCTAACGACTTAACAGATTTTATCAAATCTGCTTGTTACGATAAGCTTTACACCCTCGCCCAAGAGCCGCTTCAAAAAGAAGAACGCGCCGATAGAACCAAAGCCATCTACGATGAAACCCTGAAATCAACCCTCGAGAAATTCAAGGCTGAAATCACGGACGAGGTTCTCGCCGCCAATCCCGAAAAGGCGATTTACCTCAATGAAAAAGTTATCAAAGGCTACATTCACGACCTCGAAAAGAAAGCCATGCGTGAAGTCGTCCTAAACGGCGGCAAGCGTCTCGATGGACGCGACCTTACTACCATTCGTCCAATCTCGATCGAGCTTGGCTTGCTTCCACGCGCGCACGGCTCTGCACTCTTTACGCGGGGCGAAACGCAAGCCCTCGTTACACTGACACTCGGCACGAGCAAAGATGCACAACTTGTCGACACGCTCGTCGAAGAGCCTGAAAAGCGATTTATGCTTCATTACAATTTTCCACCATTTTCAGTTGGCGAAGTCGGCAGAATGACCGGCGTCGGTCGGCGCGAAATCGGGCACGGAAACCTTGCCGAGCGTGCGATTAAAGTGATGTTGCCAAGTGAAACGGAGTTTCCTTACACCATGCGCATCGTCTCCGATATCTTGGAATCAAATGGCTCTTCTTCGATGGCGTCGGTTTGCGGTGGCACATTAGCCGTCATGGACGCAGGCGTCCCTATTAAGAAACCTGTGGCGGGCATTGCGATGGGACTTATCAAAGAAGGCGACCGATACGCGATTCTCTCTGACATTCTCGGCAACGAAGACCATCTGGGCGATATGGACTTCAAAGTTGCAGGCACAAAAGATGGAATCACGGCTTGCCAAATGGACATCAAAATCGATGGACTTGATTACGATATTCTCATCAAAGCGTTAGAACAAGCCAAACAAGGCAGATTGCACATTCTTGGGGAAATGGAAAAAGCCATCGCCGCACCGCGCCCTGAACTCTCCAAATACGCACCACGCCTGACGACAATGCAAATTCCTGTCGACGCCATTGGTGCCGTCATTGGAAAAGGTGGCGAAACCATTCGCGGCATTATTGCCGAAACAGGAACAGAAATCGACATTGCCGACGACGGCACGGTAACGATTGCTTCGACGAGCGGCGAAGGCGCAGAACGCGCTATGGCACGCATCAAGCAACTGACGAGCGAGCCTGAGGTTGGAACGGTTTATGAAAACGCGCTTGTCAAAGAAGTTCGCGATGAACTCGGCGCATTCGTGGAGATTCTGCCAAAAATGGAAGGACTGCTTCACATTTCTGAAATTTCACATGAGCGCGTTGCCAGAGCCAGCGATAAACTCAAAGCGGGTGAGCGCATTGCCGTTAAACTTATCGATGTTCAGAAAGACCCGAAGACAGGCAAAACGCGGCTCAAACTTTCAGCGAAAGCCTTGCTTCCAAAGCCCGAAGGCTATGTTGAACGTCCGCCGCGTGAGCCACGTCCCGAAGGCTCGTTCAATCGCGATGGAGGACGCGGAAACGGTCGGCGCGACGACCGACGCCCACCTCGTCAATAAATTTTCTTGACTTGATTTTCTTGACATGGTTGAATCCCGCTTTTGCAGAGCTGTAATGGCAAGGCAGAGCGGGATTTTTAATTACCCTTCAGCAATTCTTACAACCCGTCTTCCGCCATCTGTTTGAGCTCAACAAGTTTCATCATCGCTTCAATCGGCGTGAGTTTATTGAGGTCAAGTTTTTGGAGTGCGTCTTTGAGTTTCGTATCGCCGATTTCAAAAAGCGAGATTTGCAAATCAGGCGTTTTGGGTTTGATGGCTTTGACCTTGTTTTTAACTGCGGCTTTGTTTGCCGTTTCAGGAAGTTCCTCACGCGACTCGAGTTCAGCCAAAATTTCTTTTGCACGTGAAATAACTTGTTGGGGTAAGCCTGCCATTTTCGCCACTTCAATTCCGTAGCTGTTATCCGCCGCGCCCCGCGCAATTTTTCGGAGAAAGATGACCTTATCTGCTGTTTCAGCCACCGTAGCGTTGTAATTCTTCACTGCTACAAGATGCTCTTCTAATTCGGCAAGTTCGTGATAGTGCGTAGCGAAAAGCGTTTTCGCGCCGATGTGATTGTGAATGTGCTCGGTCATTGCCCATGCGATCGACATGCCGTCGTAGGTGCTCGTGCCGCGTCCGATTTCATCGAGCAAAATCAAACTTTTTTCTGTGGCATTGTTCAAGATGTTTGCCGCTTCGTTCATCTCGACAAGGAAGGTGCTTTCACCAGCGGCGAGATTGTCAGACGCACCAACGCGCGTGAAAATTTTATCGACAATGCCAATCTCCGCACTCGATGCAGGCACGAAACTGCCCACTTGCGCCAGCAAGACAATCAACCCGACTTGACGCAAGTATGAACTTTTGCCTGCCATGTTTGGTCCTGTAATGATAAGCACGCGCTCTTCGCGGTTGAGCGTGCAATCGTTCGGCACATACTTTTCGCCTTCGGGCATGAGGCGTTCCAAAACAGGGTGGCGTCCGTCTTTGATGATGATGCTATCCGTTTCGCTCACGATTGGCTTGACGTAATCGTATTGCTCGGCACATTCAGCCAGCGAAGCAAGGCAATCGAGCGACGCAAGAGCAGTGGCATTTTGTTGAAGGCGTTCCGATTCCGATGCAATCGCTTGGCGCAATTCGCTGAACAATCGTGCTTCCAATTCGCCCATTTTTTCTTCGGCGGTTAAAATTTTTTGCTCGAGCTCTTTCAGAACAGGAATGGTGTATCGCTCGGCATTGACCATCGTTTGCTTGCGCTCGTAGTGGCTTGGCACTTTGGATTTATTGGCGTTGCTGATTTCGATGTAATAGCCGAAGACTTTGTTGTAAAGCACTTTGAGCGAAGCAATGCCCGTTTTCTCGCGCTCTTCGGTTTGAATTTGGAGCAATCGGTCTTTGGCGTTATTGGCAGTGTCGCGGTAGTCGTCAAGTTCGGCGTTGTAGCCTTGTTTAATGACGCCGCCGTCAGCCACATTAACGGGCGCATCGGGTGAGAGTGCGTCGTCGATTTTCTGTGCAAGGTCGGCGCATTCATCGAGTTGCGCGTGAATTGATTGGAGCATCGTGGATTGCACAGAAGCCAGCACCGTTTTTAGCGATGGCAATTCGCGAAGCGAGGCACTGAGCGCAAGCACTTCTTTTGGATTCGCACGATGAGTTGCAATGCGCGAGAGGGCACGTTCAAGGTCGCACATTTTTTTGAGCGATTCGCGCACTTCACGGCGCAAGGTGCGATTCTCTTTGAGTTCTTCGATTGCATCGAGCCGTTCCTGAATGAGCGATACATCGCGAGACGGACGCGCAAGCCATTTCTTGAACAAGCGTGCGCCCATTGCGGTTTGCGTTTTATCCAGCACATCGATAAGCGTGCCATCGCGCGAGCCATCGTGCATTGACGCAATAATTTCCAAATTGCGTTTGGTTTGAACATCGAGCGCAACGAGCGTGCCTGTTTCAAACCGCGAGAGGCGTTGAATGTATTGCAGTTTGCCGCGCTGGGTTTCTTCGAGATAGTTGAGAATGACGGAGGCGGCGACTTTGGCGGCGGGCATCTCTTCAATGCCGAAGCCTTTGAGCGAATGCGTTTTGAAGTGATTGCGCAGGGTTTGTTCGGCGTAATCCAAACTAAACAGCCACTCGTCCAATTCGGTGAAGGGCATTTCGCGCCCCATCGCTTCGGAGAGCAAGGCTTTTCGCTCTTTCTGCTTTTTGGAGATGATGATTTCCGACGGCTGAATGGTCTCTAAAACTTCTTTGAGTTTTGGAGCGGTAACTTCTGTGGCTTGAAATTCTGCTGTGGTTACATCAATGAACGCCACACCAACAAACTCAAACTGACGCTCTTTTTGGAAATGAACAGCGCAGAGGTAGTTGTTCTTTTTTTCGTCGAGCAGTCGGTCGCTGAAATTGACGCCGGGCGTAACGATGTCGACCACTTCGCGCTTGACAATGCCGCGCGCAAATTTCGGGTCTTCCATTTGCTCACAGACTGCCACGCGAAATCCTTTTTTCACGAGCCTTGCCACATAGTTCTCGAGCGCGTGTTGTGGGAAGCCTGCCAGCGGCACATCTGCCGCCGCACCATTTGAGCGTTTCGTCAAGACAATGCCGAGCGCGTTCGAGACTTCCTTCGCATCATCATAAAATGTTTCGTAAAAATCGCCGACGCGAAAGAGCAGAATCACGTTCGGATATTGCGATTTGATTTTATCGTATTGCCGCATGAGCGGCGTTTCGTCGCGCTTTGCCACTGTGAAGTTTCGATGCGTTTGGAAAATCAATTCTTTGGAGTTGCGGCGAAATAATACGGAAAAACTCTCAATCGCCGAGTTGTAAGAGCGCAGGTGGAGAATTGCTTAAATCAATCCTTCTCGAATGGCTTTGGCAATCACTTCCGATTTGGAATGCACATGCAATTTTTCATACACATTTCGCATGTGATTGACAACCGTGTTGAAACTGATGAAGAGTTTGTCGGAAATTTGCGTGAAGGATAAGCCCTCGACAAGCAAGGCGAGAATTTCTTTTTCGCGTTTGGTCAGCCCAACGTACGAGTTTTCAGGCGGTGCATATTGTTGAAACAACCGAATGATTCGCATGGCAACGCCCGCCGAAATCGGCATGCCGCCCTCGATTGCTTGCGTAATTGCCTCGAGAATTTGATGATGGGGCGAGTTCTTCAAAAGATAGCCGCTTGCGCCCGCCATTATCGCTCGCGAAATGTGCTTATCATCGTTGAAAACCGTCAGCATGATGATTTTCGAGTCAGGAAATTTTTCTTTCACTTTTGCAATCGCTTCAATGCCCGACATCCCGGGCAAGCCAATGTCCATTAGCACCACGTCGACTTCAGGCATTGCAATCAAGGCATCTTCCACCGAACCAAATTCGCCTCTAAATTCAATCCCTTCGGCATTTGAGAGCAAGTTGACCATGCGGTCGCGAAACTCGACGAGGTCTTCGACCACCGAGACGCGAATTTTCTTTTGAGCCGATTTTTTGCGCCGAGCCGAAGCGCGATGCTGAATCGCCTTGCGCGTTGGCGCGGTCGTCGTTTCTTTTTTGGCACTCTCGACTTGTTGTTCAATTTCAAGAATTGGCAACTCGACGAAAAACGTTGCGCCTTTATCTTTGCCGTCCGACTCTGCCCACACTTTGCCGCCGTGCAATTCTACGAGTTGCTTGACAATCGATAAGCCCAATCCTGTTGAACTTTCTCCGCCCGTTGGTCGCGCCGAGAGCCGCTGAAACTTTCCGAAAAGTTTTTCTTTATCGGCTTCCGTCAAACCTTGTCCTTCATCTTTGACTGCCACGCACACCATTTCTCCTTCACGCCTCATGCTCACTTGAATCCGCTTGCCTTTGGGCGAGTACTTGATGGCGTTGGAGACGAGGTTTTCAAAGACTTCGCGCATGCGTTCTACATCGAGTTCGGCGAGGCAATTTTGAGCAAGGTCGAGTTCAATCGTTTGCGATTTCTTTTCGGCGTTTGGTCGATTGTGTTCGGCAACGGCGCGAAGCAAATCCGCAACATTCGTCGGCGTTTTATTGAGGTCGAGTTTGCCCGAATCTAATGCGGCGGTTTCGAGCAAATCTTTGATGAGTTTGAGCATTCGTGTTGAGGACGATTGAATCGTCTTCGCAAATTGTTTTGCCTGCTCGCCGTTATCTCCTTCCTCAATGAGTGCGGCAAAGCCTTGAATGACTTGAAGCGGGTTTTTGAGGTCGTGTGCGGCGATGCCTAAGAGTTCAGTTTTGAAAGCGTTGGCTTCCTCGACGTTTTTCAAGGCGTTGGCAAGTTCAATGTTTTTGAGGCGTTCGAGTTCTGCATCTTTTTTGGCTTGCTCAGTCTTGTGAAGAATCATCAACGATTGCGTGCGCTTTTGCTGTTCTTCGCCGACGAGTTCGTCTCTCAAATCACGGTAGGCACGCTCATAGCGAAGCGATTCTTCAAAGTTTCCATTGGTTTCATGTGCAATCGCTAATTCTTTGAGAATGGAATAAATAGCGCGTTTATTTTGGAGCGACTCGGCTTCTTTGAGCGCATCGTCAAGAAGCGCGAGGGCTTTCTCGATGTTGAATTTTGAAAATGCCTTCTTGGCATAAATTTTCCCGATGGCTTGAAGCGCGAAGATTCGGTTGTTTGTGTCGTGATGTTCCGTCGTTAATGCCAGTGCTTTTTCAAAGTTAGGCATGGCGTCTTCGAATCGCTCTTGTTCCGCATAGACGTTGCTGATGGCGTAGTATGCCGCGCCCTGCCCGCGTTTGAGACCTGCTTCTTGGCAACATTGTAGGCTTTCGTTGTAGTAGCGCAAGGCGTCTTCAAATTGGCGTTGGCGCAAGCACGCATTGCCTATGTTGAGCAACGCAGATGCAAGCCCTTGACTATCGCCGAGTTCTCGCCGCATATCAATCGTTTGCCTTGCCATTGCGATTGCCATTTCGTAGTTGCCAAGCGCACCATAAACGCC
>CALGMC010000057.1 GCA_937959145.1 uncultured Chlorobiales bacterium | reverse complement strand
CGCAATGACAGCAGAGCCAAGTTCTTTCGGCGTGTAAGGGATTTGTCGATTCGTCGTCAGCGAAGTTCTTGACACATCAAGCACATCTTGGCGCGTGTAGTTTGCAACAAGCGAGAGCGTTGTTTCATACACGCGAACAGTCGATTCCGCATGCGCATCGACGCCCAGCGTTTTGACTTCGCCAATGTTCCGCATTGACCAATTAAACGCATCGCGCGGCACAGCAAGAATTTTATCCGTTACATCAATGCGGAATCCATCGAGGCGAAGCGCGAAGGAGTGAGATTGCAAGCGTTTTTCATAACCAACTCCCACATTCCATTGGCGCGCATATTCAGGGCGAAGGGTTGTGTTGCCGACGCGCGTGTAGTAAAGGTCGTTGAAGGTTGGCAGTCGGAAAGTTTCGCGATACGACGCACGCATGCGCAAGCCTTCGTTAGCAAAGGGCTTGTAGCCAAGCGCAAGCGATGGCGTGAGGGCTTGGCGATTCGGTGCCGCTGTTCCGAAGGCAGTAGTTTCACGCGCAAGCGTTGCCGAAAGATTGCTTTCCAACGAAAGCCGTCTTGCTCGATGCACGAAGGCAACAGCAGAAATTGACGTCCAACGAGTCGGTTGTGCCGCATTGAAGAGCGAGGCGTTGAGCGTATTGTGCGCAAGGTCTGTGGCGAAACGCATCGATGTATTTTCGGACAAGCGATAGGCAAGGCTTGTGGTGGCGTAAACTTCGCGTTGAATGTAGCGGTCGTCAGTGTCGGGAGTGCGTGGGTCGAGTGCAGGCTCGGTAAAGCGCAGAAAGTTGTAAGCCCATTTTCCGCCGAGAGCAAGTTGGAGTTTATCGTTAATGCTGGTTACTATTCTTGTTTGAGCGAAAGCATCTTGCACGTAAAGGCGTTGGCGCGAGACTTCAATGAGGTCGGGATTCGGACGAATGGCAACGGCATTCGGCAAGCCACGCTCGGAGTTGTAGAGGTAAATTTTCGTGAAGAGTGTTGAGCGTTCGGCGAGATTGAGCGCAAGGTCGGTTTCGGCGCGAAGCGCGTGTATATCGGTGTTGCGTCGTCGCAGGTTCAGCGTTTCGCGTCCGTTTTGCAGTGTGTAGTCATATTCACCGTTGGCTGAAATGCGTTCAACATCAATGCCGAGACTTGCCTCTTTCGCAAGTTTTGATAACAGCGATGCCGATTGATTGAACTGACCAAACGCGCCAACCTGTGAGCCAAGTCGCCATTCCGTTGCTTTGGCTGATTGGTGAAAAGATTCAATTCGGGAAACAAGGTTCAAGACCGATGCCGATGTGTAGGCGCGTGCAGGTGCAAGCACGTCGGGCGATGTTCCGTGAATCAGTTCAACTTGCTCGAGGTTTTGAACGGAGAACCGACCTAAATCGACTTGTCCTGTTTGCGCATCAGAAATTTTAATGCCGTCAATTTGAACGCTGGTGTGTTCCGCACCAAGACTGCGAACGGAAATGGTTTTCAAGCCGCCAATGCCGCCATAGTCTTTGAGCATCACGCTTGGCAGTTGACGCACGGCGTCGGCAACGGAAATCGCGTTGAGTTTTTCGAGCGTGGCTTTTGAGAGCGTTTCGTAGACATTCAGTTCGGTTGACGGCAAGGCAAGGCGTGTCTCTTCCACCTGAATTTCTTCGGTGAGCACGGTCTTGGTAGAGTCGCGCGATTGTGCGCGTGTAGATTCCGTCAAGAGAATTGCTACACTTACGCCAAGCGCAACAATGCAGGCACAAAGGGTAAAGCCATTGGAAGCGAAGTCCACAAGCGTGAAAGGTTGCAAGACGAAGTCCCCGTCGTCCATTATTTGCAAAATGCTTTTGGCAGGTCTCCTGACTTATCACCGATTGGCTTCAACCTTCCCAACGTGTTCGGGCGAACGTGTCAGTGGTTTGAAGCCGCGTAGTGTGAATTACAGTTGCGGGCACAGTTCGAGATTTGCACTCGATTCCCTATTCTCCTTGCCTTACGCAAGGCACCAAAAGCGGTTAATGTCAGAGCGAAATTACGTTATTTCTTCGTTAATGGAAAACGCGCATTTTGAACATCGTAGAGAAAGTTGATGACGCCGGGGAAGTAGTGCGCTTGGTCGTCCCACATAGCCATGTGGCTACCGTTTGGGCAGTGGAGGTAGCGTCCGTTCTGCACGGTTTTGCTGATTTCTTCCATGGCTTTTGGGTCCATCGTGTCGTGTTCGGCGCCGATAGCAAGCGTTGGCACGGCGATGTTTTTCAGGTCGGCTTTTCTTTCCCATTTGAGCAAGCGTCCGCCGACTTTGAACTCGCTCGGTCCTTGCATGAGCACGTAGATGTGTTCGTTAAGGTGTTTGAAACTGCGGGCAACAGGTTCGGGATATTCCGCCATGCGGAGCACATGTTTAGAGTAGTATTCTTTCTCGACAAGTTGCGTGTAAATGGGATTTTTGAAATCGCCTTTTTCTTCAAACTTCGTGAGCGAATCGATAAGCGATGGACGCATTTTGCTTCGGAGCACGCCGTTGTATTTTTCGTAGTCAGGAATGCTTGCCATCATGTTTGAGATAATCAAGCCTTTCAAGTGTTGTTGATATTTCAGCGCGTATTCCATCGCTAAAATGCCGCCCCACGAGTGCCCCAAGAGGTAGAAATTATCTTTGTTCAAGCCTAAGGCTTGTCGGACTTGCTCGACTTCTTCGACGAAGCGTTCGGTTGTCCAGAGGTTGTCGTCATTGGGTTGGTCGGAGTAATA
>CALGMC010000056.1 GCA_937959145.1 uncultured Chlorobiales bacterium | reverse complement strand
ACGCTCGAGGGCGGCAAGAAAATTGAAATCGTTTATACCTTCGTCGGCAACTTATACCGATTTGATTACCAAACGACTCTTGCCGGATTGAGCGACGTCGTCCAAAACGGAGAGTATCAAGTGATGTGGAACGGCGGAATTGCGCACAGCGAAAAGAATAAACTCGACGAAGCCATGCGCTCTTACGCCCACGCTATTCAAGCAGGCGAACTCTTGAAATTAGATGCCGACAAAGCAGGCGAAACCAAAAAAGAAAACCCTGACGGCAAAACGAAATGGGTCTCCGTCCAAAGCAAGTATTTCATTGCCGCAATCATCAATGAAAACGAAAGCAAAGGCGCATACCTGCAAGGCTATCGCAATACCGACGACGAGAAACTGGTCTTTGAAGACTACATCGTCGCGCTCCGTGAAGATTTGCCGTTCAAGCAAAATGAAGTGAAAGGAAACTTCGCGCTCTATGTTGGTCCGCTCGATTATGACCTGCTCAAAGACAACGGCGTCGGGCTTGAACGCGCCATTGACTTCGGTTGGGAGTGGCTCACGCGCCCCTTCGCCGAGTGGCTCATTGTGCCTGTCTTTAACTTCCTCAATCAATACATCAGCAATTACGGCATCATTATCATCATCTTTGCATTTCTCATCAAACTTGTAACCTATCCGCTCACGGCGGCTTCTACAAACTCAATGAAGAAAATGGCAACCTTGCAACCGCAACTGCAAGCCGTCCAAGAGAAATACAAAAATGACCCTGCCAAACTTCAAACCGAACTCAGCAAAATCTACAAAGAGGCAGGCGTCAATCCGCTTTCAGGGTGCTTGCCTGTGCTTTTGCAAATGCCACTTCTGATTGCGATGTATAACGTCTTCAGCGCGTCGATTCAACTGCGCCAAGAATCGTTCTTATGGGCAGACGACCTTTCCGCACCTGACGCCGTGATTCATTTCCCGTTCTCAATTCCGCTTTATGGCGACCATATTGCCGTCTATCCAATCCTAATGGCAATTTCCATTTACATTCAGCAAAAAATTACGCCCCAGCAATCGGGCGCAATGGCGGAACAAATGAAAATCATGACCTACATTTTCCCAATTATGATGCTTCTTTTCTTCAATAATTTGCCTGCGGGATTAGGACTGTATTACCTGATGTTCAACGTCTTCGGACTGATTCAGCAAGTTTATACTAACTCATCTCTTCCAAAGCCTGCCGTGAAGCCTGTTCAAGCCGTAACGCAACCCAGCAAGCCGAAAAAGAAAAAAGAGAAAGTTGCGTAATTTTCAACCACTGAATTTTCAACAGAGGGGGTAACGATGGAAAACACAGAGATGCTCACAGAAACCACAAAAGAGATTTCTGACTACGAACTTGAACGAGGAAAACCGATGCCCAGCTTTATTCACGGAATCACACAAATAAGAATTGGCTCTGCACTCTCGCGCCTCGACGACTTTGTAGTCGGCAGCGAAATCACGCTTGATTTGAAGCCAAGAGTTACGCCTGATATTCTCATCTTCAGAAAACGCAAAGTCAATTTTCAGCGCGACGAAAAGCGCGTCTCGGAAATGCCCCTCACTGCGATTGAAATTCTTTCAGGCACACAAGGCATGGAAAACTTCGATGAAAAACTTCCGCGCTACTTTGAAGCAGGCGTTCAGTCGGTTTGGCTTGTTCAGCCATTTATCAAGACGATAGCGGTATTTCTTCCAAACGAAGAGCCGCGCGTCTTCACCAAAGGCGAACTAAACGACCCCGCAACGGGCATTTCCCTTAACCTTGATGAAATTTTTAAGAGTTAAGCGAACCGCTCCGCAATGGAAACGCTCTATGCCCTCGATGTCGCGCTCTTTCGCGCCGTAAATGACCAAACAGGCGTTGCGTTTTTTGATGCGTTTTTTGTGTTTCTCACAAAGTTCAATCAATCGTGGTGGATTGCGGCTCTTGCCGCGATTTTTATTTTCGTTCGTCGCAAGTGGGAAGGCGTAACCGTTCTGCTCTTGTGCGTTGTGGCGATTGCCATTGCCGACCAAACCGCCTCGCATCTCTTCAAGCCGCTGATTCAGCGCACCCGCCCCTGCTTTGAACTTGCTGACGTGCATTTGCTTATCAATCAACCGCGCTCGTTTTCGTTTGCCTCGTCGCATGCGGCAAATACGGCGGCGGTCGCAACCGTGCTCTTTTTCTTTTTTGCAAGGTCAAGGGTGCTCGATAAAGTGTTCGTTTGGACGATGAGCCTTTATGCGTTTTTGGTTGGACTTTCGCGCATCTATGTCGGCGTGCATTATCCGTCCGATGTGTTAGGCGGATTTGTGATTGGCATTTTGAGCGGCGCGATAACCTACGGTGCGTTCAGTTACCTTTGGAAAAATGTGATTGAAACCCGCCGATTAAAAGCGCAACGCCACAACCCTACTCAAAAAACTTGAACCTACAATGAATACACAGCATCTTGGCGACGCCTACGACTTGGTGAAAAAAGTGATTCTGGAAACGCTGAAGGCAGGGCTGAACAAGAAAATGTATGCCCTTCCAATGCTGACCGACGCCTTCAACGAGGGACAACTCGCATTCTACAAAAACCTGACAAGTTGCGACGAGATAAAGACTGAAAAAATACCCTCAAATCCCGCAGACCGAACAAAATACTTCGAGACCGAAAAATCTGACGGTATTATTTTCGTTGACCCTAACACAGGCATAAAGCAGGAGAAAATTTCGGGAAGGAAGTTGAGCGCGAAAGAGAAGGTGAATTACATCAGTTTTGATGAATTAAGAACAATCAGCGAGCAATGCGACTTGCTGGTTGTATATGACCAATCGTTTACCAGAGCGAAACATACGGAAAAGGTAAGAGAGGTGCAACGAAAAATAGCGAGAATAGAGCAAACTGGCATTCATTGCTTTTACCTGAACCTGAACAAACAACTTTGTTTCGCCTTCATCTCCAAAAAGGAAGACCTGCTTCAAAGAGCCAAAGCGTTGTTGATTGAAAGAAATGTAGCACTGCCCGAAAGAATCGTT
>CALGMC010000055.1 GCA_937959145.1 uncultured Chlorobiales bacterium | reverse complement strand
CTCCATTCGTCGCGCTGCCGGCTTGCAAGCGATAGAAATAAACGCCGCTTGAAAGTGAAGCCGCGTTGAAGTTGATGTCGTAGCGTCCTGCTTCTTGGCGTGCGTTGACGAGCGTGGCGACTTCGCGTCCGACCACATCATAAACTTTGAGCGTAACAAACGCGCTGGTCGGGAGTTGGTAGTTAATCGTTGTCGTGGGGTTGAACGGGTTCGGATAGTTTTGAGCCAGTTCAAAGGTCGTCGGTTTTTCTTTAACGACTTCAACGATGTTGGAATAATTGACCGTGCCATCGAAGTCAACTTGCTTCAAGCGGTAGTAAAACTTGCCGTTTTGCGCCGTGTTGTCGACGAAGGAGTATGACTGTGCTTCGGTCGTGGTGCCTGCGCCGCGAACGGTGCCGACCACGGCGAAGGCGTTGCGGTCGAGGCTACGCTCAATTTCAAAGCGGTCGTTGTTCTGTTCAGAGGCGGTTTGCCACTCGAGCTTCACGCCTTCATTAACCGACTTCGCGCTGAACGCGGTGAGTTCAACCGGAAGCGAATTGCTGTTGTCGCTGCCAATCGCAAATTGCGAGAAGGTGTTGAACGGCACAACACTTTCAAGGTTGCTTCCGACAATCGCGCCGCCAAGGTCTTGCCAAGGTTGGGTTGAATTGCTACGCTTCAAGACGCGCAAGGCAGAAGGATTTTGAACGCCTGCAAGTGCTGAAAGCGGGAAACTCACTTTGCCATTCGCAAAAACAATACCCGGTGCAGAGACTTCCCAATAATAACGGCTCACAACGGCGATGCCCGGAGGAAGCGGCAGAACGGGCGTTGGCACAACTTCTTGCAAGTAATTGACATTCACAGGTGCGGTTGTCAAAACATTCGCCGTGAAGGTGAAGTTCGTGCCTGTGAAGGTTGTGGTGCTATTGCCTGTTGCGGGCGTTTGGCTGTTTGAAGTAACCACTTGCGCCTGAACAACGCGACCGCTTCCAGATTCGGGATAACGCGAGGCGGTGATATTGCCCGCCAAATTATTGACGATGTGGTTTTGAAGTGCGGCTTGATAAGTAATGCCAAGCGTCGTGTAAGGCAAGCCTCTGAACGGATAGCCGTCGCCGCCTGCGCTGTTCGGATTGGAGGTCGTCGGGCGCACGAGGAAGTCAATCGTGGCAACCGTGATGCCAGGACCGGGCACGACTTGACCGTTGCGAATGATGACGATAGAATCTTCGCCAGTTTGCGATAAAATCACGGCTTCGCGCACGCGCTCGCCTTCACGGTTGTTAATCGCCAAGCCTGTTGTGTCGACTTGAATGCGCGGCGGATAGAGTGTCGCGTCCATACCCAAAACCACACGCATGCCTGCAATCTGCGCGAAACGACCATCAACATTAGCAATGCGCGAATAAGCATTTTCAAGAATTTCTTTGAACTGCGCACGCGGAACATTCGGCACAATCGTCAGGAAGTTGAGGAATGGTGCGATGTCAAAAGTGTTTTGCGCCGTGATGTTGCCTGCGGGAATGACATTGTCGTTGCGAATACCGCCGCCATTTTGAAGAGCGACTGCGGGCAATGGTAAGCCAAAATTTGGCGCAAGTCGGCGTGCTTCGGCAAGATGAGCGTCGGCGAGCAAATTGCCTTGATTGGTTTCGCGGGTGCGAATCGGGTTGCGCCGACCTTCAAGATTGACTTGACTGACACCGAGCACCGTTGCCGCAAGCTGCGCTTGGAAGTTGGCAACCGGTGTTACGACATTTTGAAGCAAGCCGGGTTCGGGTTGCACGGCGTCGGGCGCGACACGCGAGACGCGCACCGGTCCACTATTTGCTGTATCAATGCTCACCAAATTTCCGTTGCCATCAAACTCGATGCTCAAACGAGCGACATAGCGATAATCGCCTTGTGCGGTGATTACAGGAATCGGCGTGTTGTTAGCATTTCGGAAGGTGCTCGGATAGGGTCCACGAATCACATCGCCCGGAACCAAGAGTGCGCCTGCATTTGCGAGCACTTCGCTGCCGCCGCCTGCAATCGCAACATCGATGCTATCAGCGTCGGTGAGTTGTGAAATCAAAAGCGAATCTTCGGTAATGCTTTGAAGGTGGCTGACGAGAATAATTTTATTGACGCCTTGTAAGCGGAGCAGAGCGGCTTCGGCTTGAACGGCGGGACGAACTTGATTGACAATCACGTTGCGCGGGCTGGAAATCGCCGCCAAGCGTTCCGTTGTCGCACCAATCACGCCAATGCGCTCGCCACGGCGGTTAATCACAGCACTCTTCGCAAGACGGTTTTGATTCACCAAATTTTGAAGCGCGGGCTCGTTACTGAAATCAAGGTTTGCGGAAATGAACGGCACAGCAGGATTTTGAACGGTGTTGATAATTTTCGCAAGCGTATCAGGACCGAAATCAAAATCGTGATTGCCAAGCACAATCGCGTCGTAATTGAGCGAATCAAGTGCGATGCCATCAAACGAAATGCCTGTGTTCGTGCTTGCCGCGAAAGCCGTGCCTGCAAGAATGTTGTCGCCTGCGGAAAGCATGATGAAGTCGTTGCCCGTGCTGTTAGCGCGTCGCTTTAAGCTATCGGCAACGGTTTTGAAGTGAGCCACGCCGCCGAAGTTCGCAAGTTGTCCTGACCCTGCGGCAACAACGCGCGATTCAGCATCGTTGTTGTGAAGCACGGAAAGGAAGAAGCGTTGTTGAAGGTCGGTGGTCTCAAACGGAATAATTTGATAGCCGAAAGAAGTGATGTTAATCGTGTTTGGCGAGGCAAACTGCGACATCACACCAACAAAGGTAACTTGTCTCGTCGGAATCGGTGTGCCATTGACGAGCGTGGTATCCACGTTTCCTGTGCGAAGCGTATCAATAAAGCCAGTCGGGTCGGTAATTCGGTAACTCGTGTTCCCGACAAAGTTTCCCGATGCACCGATGAAACTGATGTTTTTAATGCGAACAAGTTTGCATTCGTAGGCTTCACCGTTTTGAACCATTTCTTGAACGGTAATCGTGACGGGGTCAGGCAAAGGATTGTTACGCGAGAGAACCGTAAAGGTGAATCCTGTTGCCACAACACCCAACTGTGTGAGGTTGTTGAAGTCAGCACGGCGACCACGCACGCGAAGCCTGTCGCCACTTCTAATTTTACCTGCATTGATGGAATCGCGGAACGCTCCCGTTGCTTGAAAAACGGCAATGCCACCCGTAGTATCTTGCAAATACGCAATGCGATTGCGTGCACGGGTAACAATGCCCTCAACGGTAACCGTGTCAGTAGAGGTGCGCGGCAAGGCGCGTGCAGAATCAATCGTGATGACCTGCGCAGAGGCATCGGCGAAAAACACCGACAAAAGCGCGACCATCATCACAAAAAAACTGTAGCGAGACTTTTTCATTGGATTAGATGGATTGATGTTAGAGAAAGTTGATGATTCAACTGACGTGAGAAAGAGAAAAACTGATTTAATGCGAAGGCAAAAGTATGCGGGCGATATAAAGAGAGTGTAACGCGAGTGTTACAAAACAATTAAGCCTAAGCAAGTGCCGAAAAAATGTAGGTTAGAAGGTGTGATTGCCTTAAAGAATAAGGCATAAACACGTTGTAGAAATTCGCCTTGCTTTCTTTTGACTAAAAGGCTATTTTCTAAACACTGTTAGAACATTTGTGTTAAACATTTGTGAAAAAAGGAGATATAAAATGAACGAACAAAAAGGATTGGAAAGTCCGAACGGCTTTTCCACAAGCGCGTTTCAAGCCGTCGTTCATGACAGTGCGGCGCATCTTGATAATCCTGCCGCAGAAACGCTGACGGTTATTCCCTCAAAATCTCCTCATCGCAACGATTTGCTTCCGCCTGAATCGATTCGCCCGCTCAAAATTTTGTTCATCACGCCGAAAGGCAAAAAAGAAGAAGACACAAGCCAGAAAGCCTTGTTCTCAATGGCGATTGGGGTGCTGGTGAGCATTACGCCGCCGCAACATGAAATCGAACTCGTCGATGAACTCTTCGGCGACAAAATCAACTTTGACGGCGATTATGATTTGGTTGGAATTACGGCGCGAACGATGAACGTTACACGTGCCTACGACATCGCCGATGAATTCCGCCGTCGTGGCAAAAAAGTTGTCATGGGTGGCGTTCACGTCTCGTTCAACTACGATGAAGCCAAAGCGCATGCCGACGCCGTCGTCTGTGGCGAAGCCGAAAATCTTTGGGCGTTTCTCTTGCAAGACCTCGCACTCGGACAACTCAAACCGCGTTACGACGCCAAAGACTTCCCACCGGTCAAAGAAGTGCCTGTCATTGACTACGAGCGCATTTTCAAAGCCAGCAAGCGCAAGAAAGTCGATGCGCGCAAATCCATTCCGATTTATATGACACGCGGTTGCCCTTACACTTGCACCTTTTGCGTTACGCCAAACTTCACCGGACGGCTCTATCGAATTCAATCCCGCGACACCATCAAAGCGCAAGTCGAAGCCGCAAAGCGCGTTTGGTTCAACGAATCTAAATACGGAAAAGAGCCATGGCTGATGTTCACCGATGAAAACTTGGGCGTCAATAAAACCAAGATGTATGAAATTTTGGACGTGCTTGCCGAGTGCAACGTCAAGTTCAGTTCGTTCATTAGCATTAACTTTTTGGAAGAAGAGGAAACGGTAAAACGCCTCGTGAAAGCAGGGTGCGTGATGGCACTCGTCGGCTTTGAATCCGTCAATCAAAAGACCGTTGACCATTACGACAAGTGGAAAATGAACAATGTCGGCAAATATGCTGAAATCATCACACGATGCCGAAAACTTGGGTTGAACATTCAAGGCAACTTCCTCACCAATCCTGCTATTGACACCTACGAAGACATGAAAGCCGTCGAGAAATTCGTCGACGAAAACCTTTTGATGATGCCGATTTATTCAATCCTCACACCTTACCCCGGAACCGTGATGTATAAGGACTACAAGCAAAAAGGCTTGATTGTCGACGAAGATTGGGACAAATACACCGCGCATAATTTGGTGATTCGATGCGACAACTACGACCCGATGGAATATCAAATCAAATACATGCAACACTTCTTGGGCTTCTACAAATGGCGAACCATCGTTAAGCGTGTGCTTCTCAATCCAAACAAACTCATTAACTTAGTTACAAGTCTCATCTTCAAGCGTAATTTGCGCGACCAACTCAATAGCGTTTTGACAGGCAAAAAAGCACCGTTGCAACACTTGCAAAAGCAGATGCGAAACAGCACGGAATTGACGCATAAAACTCCATTCTCAAAAGTCGAGGCGTGAAACTGTTAAGTCTGGGTTGCGTCATTCAGAGCGAAGCGAAGAATCCACAACAAAGCCATTCTTCATTACTCACTCTTCATTATTCATTATGATGGATTCCTCACTTGCGTTCGGAATGACAAGTCGCGCACCTCGTCATTCAGAGCGAAGCGAAGAATCCAGTTTAATGAGTAACGAGTAATGAGTAACGGGAAGCAAGCAATTTTTTCACCACTCACTATTCATAAGAATCCATCTGCGTTCCATCTCAAACAACGGTCGGAACGATAAGACATTTTGTTGCTTGACAATCAAACAATCCGATTAATCACGACGCCCGTCAGCACTTTCGGATAGAAAAAGGTCGACTTTTGTGGCATCACTTCGCCGATTTTTGAAACCGCTTCAACCTCTTGAACGCTCGTCGGATTCATTACAAACCCAAGTTGCGCCTCGCCACTTTGAACTTTCTCAAACACTTCGTCAAAATCTTTGGAGTAATTCAGATTCGTCTGCAAGGCTTGCGCTTCTTGTGAAATGCCAAGCATTTTCCCGATGATGAGATGATGAAGCAACACCACATCGAGCGACTTCATTTCTTTGGGCATGGCGTCGGGAATGGCTTTGTCGAGGTCAGACGCCAAATGAATGCCGAAAATTTTATCCTTCGCCACAAGTCCAAACGCGCCGTGCGGATAGAGCGCGAGAAACTCCTTCAACTTCTTTTTCTCTGAAAGCTCTTGAATGCCGAAATACGGATTGAGATTCTCGAGCAAGCCGTTAAGGTTGAAGTGCTCAAGGTGATGCACAAGCCGATGCGTCGGAAAAACCACAAGCCCATCATCGAACATATTCGTGATGAACATCATGATGAAGTTGTAAGGCTCGTTGCCTGTGTGATTGGGGTTTTCGGACATGCGCAAGTTTCGGTAATTGATAGCGGTTTCGTAGCGATGATGTCCGTCGGCAATGAAGAGTTGTTTATCGAGCAAGGCGGATTTGACCTGATTGATGATGGTGCTATCGTCGCATCGCCAAACAAGGTTGCGCGTGTGTTGGTAATCCATCGCGTCGATGAATGGCGCGTGTGTCGTCGTAAAGTTGTCGAGGGCTTTGTCCGCGAGTTTTTCTTTATCGCCGTAAAGCCCGAAAATCGGACTGATATTTGCCCCCGTTTTGATGAAGAGTTGCAGGCGGTCTTTTTTCGGACCTGAAAGCGTTTTCTCGTGCGGAAGCACGACGCCTTTGTCAAATTCATACAAGCGGCATCGAGCGATGAAGCCCTTGCGCGTATAGGTTTTGCCGTCTTTTGTGGTGAAAGTTTGATGATAAGGATAAATCGCTTCCGCTGAATCTTGCCGCAGCACGCCTGTGGAGAGCCATGTGTTGAGCCGTTCGGCGGCGGCATCATACTTGTTTTCTTCTTTGGGCAGTTCCAAGCGCACGGCGTTGTACTCGGATTTGGCATAAAGATTGTCTTGCATATCGGGAGGAATTACATCGTAAGGTGGGCAAAGCACATCATCGAATCGAGAAATTTTAGCAGGGTTGTAAGTGATTCCGTGAAAAGAGGTGATTTCAGGCATAGTCGTTTTAGAGATTGAATGATAACTTTGTGAAATTTTACTCGCGTGATATTTGATTTGCGTAATTCAAACCGATTTTGAGAAACAAAACACAAACGTAAGAAATGAAACTGAACTTTCTACAACGCACGCCAATTTTGGTGCTGTTTTTTTTGTCCGTCGCACCGGCTGTGTCGGCGCAAACGGCGGAACTGAGCGGCACAATCACGCTCTCCGCCTCAAACACAACGCAACGCTTAGCACGCGGACAAGCCTATCGCAATCGGCTCGCGCCTGAAAAGCCAACGCAATCAAAAACAATGTCGGGCTCTGCTTACGCCGATGTGGTGGTGAGTGCGCACCCGCTTTCGTTCAAACCAAAGTTGCAACCGCTCACGAAAAACCGAACGATTGACCAGCGCGACGCCACATTCATTCCGCGTGTTTTGCCTGTTACGCAAGGAACCGTCGTGCAATTCATCAACAACGACCCGTTTTATCACAATGTCTTTAGCCTGACGCCCGGCAACCAATTCAACATCGGAAGAAGAACGCGCGGCGAAGTCGTGCAAAAGAAAATCGGCGAGCGCAAAATCGAAGGACTCGGTGAAGTGAAACTCTTCTGCGATATTCACACGCAAATGAACGCCGTTATTTTAAGCCTCGATACGCCTTACTTCACCAAGCCCGACGCCAACGGAAACTATTCGCTCAAAGATTTACCCGAAGGACGCTACGAAGTGCGCGTCTATCACCCCGACCTGATGCCCGTCATAGAAAAAATGGAACTCAAAGGCTCGGTTGAAAAAGATTT
>CALGMC010000054.1 GCA_937959145.1 uncultured Chlorobiales bacterium | reverse complement strand
GCGGTGATAAAACATGTGCTCGATACAATGCGCGTTTTCGTCGAGAAAAAGTCGCAGGAAATTGTGCTCGATGAACAAGCGTCGGCAAGTGTATTGGCTGACCCGCAACTGCTCTATGAAGTCTTCGAGAACTTAATCAGCAATGCCATAAAATATTCCCTAATGGAGAAGAAAATCAGCGTTACGATTACAAGCGATAAAGACACCGCAACCGTAAGCGTCAAAGATGAAGGGCAGGGACTTTCAGCAGACGATATGAAAAAACTGTTCGGAAAATTTCAAACGCTTTCCTCGAAACCCACGATGGGCGAGCGTTCAACGGGCATGGGGCTCTTTATCACCAAACAAATTGTCGATCTTCATCAAGGAAAAATCTGGGCAGAGTCGGAAGGTAAAGGCAAAGGCACAACGTTTCTCGTGCAGTTGCCCCTTTGCCCAACACACACACATCACTGAGCGGACTTTGCTTTTGCAGCCGCTTCCTCCGCTTTTTCTTCTTCAATGCTTTTCAGCGTGGCAGAAAGCAATTCGTGATAAATGCAGTTTTTATCCTCCTCAAACATGTTATCAATCATCACAGGCTTATTGCTCTCGGCAAGCGGATGCATGAACGGATAATCGGCGCAAAAGTGTGGACGCACTTCGTAAATGCGGCACTTGTAATCTTGTCCTAAAAAAATGCAAGGACCTTCAGGCGAAGCAAGGGCAGTGCCAATGCACTTGCCCGAAGGGAAGTAGTCGGCGTCGTCGTCATATTCAGCGAAGAGCGTTTTGCCGTGCAGGTCGCTGAACTCAGGACGCGCGTTCACATATTCCTCAATCATTTTGGCTTGTTCGACATCGACCCAAACGCCGTTTTTACAGCAATTGGCTTTGCAAATGTGAAGATTCGTTACGCAACTGCGATAGGGCTTCATTCGAGGCTCGATTGGATAAGAGTTTGGATAAGTAGAAAAAATTTCGGCAAAGTTAATAGAGCGGTGGCAATTCTCTAAACTTGCGTGGCGTTATTCTTTTGCGAAGAGTTCATCAACATTCAATCTAATGCCGTTGGTTTTGTCGACGGCTTCGCCTGTGGCGAATGAAATGGGCTTTTCGTTTGGATAAAAAATGGTGAGCGTCTCGGTGAAAGGAATCACAAGCCAAAACGATTTGACGCCTGCATCAAAATACGCTTTGAGTTTGCGCTGAAAATCCTCGAAATCTTGCTTAGGCGAAGAAATCTCGACAATCGTCAGTGGTGGTTCGGAAAGCCGAATTTCATCGTTCTGCCAATCCAGTTTGCGCTTTGGATAAATGCACAGGTCGGGCACGAAGGGCTTATCGGCAAGGGAAAGCGAAAGTTCGCTCGCAAAAAGAAACTGCTCTGCATAATTCTTACTGAGCAATCCGCCTAATCGAAGTTGCAAAACAGAATGGTTCAAACTGGGCATCGGTTTTCCCCTTTCTAACTCGTAGTCTGAAATGGGTTCGGCGGTATTCATTGCGGTAGTGTTCATGTTTATCGAGGCTTGTGTTGTTGATGCTCAAAGGTAGCAAAATTATTATTCCACGATAGCATTATTTCACGATGGCGACTTTGAGCCGAACCGATTTTTCTTCGCCGCGTGTTGAGCGTGCCGTGAGCACGGCATAATAAACGCCGCTTTGCACGGAGCGCACGTTCCATAAAATTTCGTCATCGAATCCGCCTGCGCTTTGTTTGGAACTTTCCCACACTTTTGCGCCTGTCATATCAAAGACTTTCACCGTTACCGTGCCCGACTCTTTGAGATAAAATCGGAACGCCGTTTCGGCGGAGGCAGGATTAGGATAATTGAAGACGGATTTTTCTGGTAAGAACTCATTGATTTGAACCGTTTTTCGGTTGCTCGTGCGCTGTGGCAGGTGCGTGTTTGAATTTGCCGCGTCGCCATAAAGCGTGCGCCACTCGATGTTTTGCGTGGCGTTCGGCAATTCGTAGCCGTAAAGCAATCCGAATTTATCGACGCTGAACAACAGCAATCCCTGACCAGAAAGCGACGGCACAACGCTTGGCGTGGTTTCTGTGCCTTCCGCAATGGGAAGCGTGAAGAGATTTTTTCCGAAGCGATTAAATGCCATCAATCTGCCGTCGGGCGTTTGCACAATCACATCGGCGAAAGTATCGCCATCGACATCGGCAACAATCGGGCTTGCGACAATCGGCTGTTGTGAATTGGTTAGAATCGGAAAGTTAGAAATCGGAAAGCCTTGAAGGTTGTAGGCGAAAATTTTGTCGTCCGCCGTGAAGAGAATCGCCAACTCACCACGATTTTCAAGGTCGGCAATCGCAGGCAAACTTCGAACAACATTGCTCACAGGCAAGCGAACGCTAACGGACGGCTTTTGTGTGCTTAAAATCCGAAGTGTTTTATCCTCGCAAAGTGCAACGGTGAGTTCTTCGTTGCGTTCTGAACTGTTGTTGAGAAATCGGACGGCGGAAAGGATGCGCGTGCCGTCAATTTGATTTTCGGGAAAGAACGCAAATGCGCTGTTTGCAAATGCGGGCGAAGCAGAAAGGCTCACAATCGGTGCGGAAAAAGTCTGTGAGCGCACTTCGTCGAGGCTATCGGTGTTCAAATCCAAAATTGAAGCCAGCCCTGATGCCGTGCCAATGCCTAAAAGCGATTGTCCGTTTTGAGAAATCACGGCGGGCGGAGTGGTCAGTGGCGAATTAAAAGTGCGGCGCGAAAAGCGTGTGCCAAGTGAGTTAAGTTGTAGGACTTCAACCGCACTATCGAGCGCGCTAACGAGATAGCGAGATGTGGGCGTTTGCAAGTGTGCCAATTTCAAGCGTGAGGTGTTGAAGGGAGAAGGTGAGCCGTCGAGGCGTGTGGAGAAGGTAAAATTTTCGCCGTTTACGAAAAGCGAATCGGCAAAGGTGATGCTGGTGCGTCTGCCGAAAGTATCGGGGAGTTGTTTCGGAAAGCCGCCGAGAACGCGCACAAGGTTATCGCCGCGTTGAAGTCGAATCGAATCCATCACAGCGGCGGGAAGTGGAAAGTTTGAAAGGCGGATTTTGCTCGAGGCACCGCGATTGGCGCGTGTGTTCGGCGTGGTGGCGTCGTCGATAAGGTTGCGATAGGGAAAGGCAATGTTGCCTCTGAAAAACATATCGAAGACCGTTCCGCTTTGTGTGCCAAGTCCGGGACTGGTAATGCCGTAATCTTGCCCAATGTCGTCGGAGCCATCGGCTTCCAAAAGTTTAACGCCTTTGATTCTGCCTGTATTGACGCGGTTTTGCGGGCGATTTGCGGCGATGATGTCTTCATCGATGTGCCAAATCAAGACGCCGCCGTTGTAGCGAATGTTGTTGATTTCAGCGGTTGGAAGGGTCCAATCGTAATTGTTGGAGGCAACGATTTGACCACGCAAAGCGCGCAGATTTTCAAAGCGAAAGTCGGGCTGATCTTGTAAGAAAGTTTGTTGGACTGTTTGTCCGCTTCGGTAAATGGTGAGCGTAACGCCTGTGCCGCGCGCATTGCGTTGGCGATTTTCGAGCAAGAAGTATTCGCGTGAGGTGATGGGAATTTTAACGATAGCAGAATCAGGATTTTCGTGCAAACTGTGTGCAGGCAATTTGAAGAAGGTGTCAATACCTTGCAGTTCAATCGGGGTTGCCCAGCCAAGTGCGAGGCGTTCCCAAGCGGAAGGTTCGGGCGGGAGTGCGCCGTTGTAGTTGAAAAAACCTTCGCCGTCCATTAAGCCAAATCTACCAATGCCGCTACGTCCGTTTTCGGTGTTGAACAAATCAGGCAAGCCGAGATAGCTGCCGAAACTGGCGCAGAGCAATCCGTTGGTGGAGAGTTCGAGCAAGACTTTGCCGCCGATGCCGTCGATTTCGCGCGCTTCGGTGGAAGGAATAACGAGCGTGTTTTGAATTCGAGCGTTGCCGTTATTGACGGGAAAGCCTTCGAAGTCTTGTCCAAAAATGCGCTTGAAGCCATCGAGTTTGAAGGTGAGCGAAGGCAAATCGGCGGGAGCGGGGTCGGTGCCGGTGAGCGCAACGAGGTCGATGTCGCGTCCGACGCCTGCGTGAAAAATGATGAAGCAATCAAACTGCGAGAAATCGACGACGGTTGTGGAATCGACCAATCGCCAAGTTTCTTCAATCATGCGGGCAAGGCGCGTGAAATCTTGCGAGGTGCGTAGCGGCGCGTAGTCCGCCATTGGCTTTGAGAGGCGATAAACATTCGGCAGAAGCGTGAAGGCAAGTTGTGTGCGGTTGTTGCTGGTGGTTTCGAAGTAGTGTTTGAGAAAGTCGAGTTTGCGTGTGAAGTAGCCGAAGTCGTGCGGGTAGGGGTCTAAAATGGTGTCGCCGCGTGAGGCGAGGTAATCCAAGCCGCCGAAAACGCCTGTGCCGGTGGTGCGCCTATCGGTATCGGGCTGAAACTCAACCATGACGGCAAGCACGCGCGTTAAGCCGACTGCGCTCGAGCGCAACGGAGACGACTCGCCAACGGCAAGCGAATGGCTAAACGGAATTTTTTGAGATTGCGCAAAAGCGGCGGGCATGAAAATTCCCGCAAAGAGCAGAGCAAGGAAGAATCGCATGAAAGGTAAGCGTTAAGTAAAATTTCACGGCAAAATAAAAAGGGCTTGAGTCGTCTTCAAGCCCTGAAAGTGTCTATGAAAAACAGTTCGTTAATCAACAGTTTTGGGCTTTTTCATGCCCGCGTTCGGGAAATTAAGAATGAGCGAAAGGCGCACGGTGCCGTCGAGCGGGTGCGTTTCTTCAACCGAGTTGAGGTAACTGAAATCGACGCCGAAAGCGGCATAGCGAACGCCTGCACCGAAGGTGAGATAACGCCGTCCGCCAAATTCGGGGTCTTCATAAAAGTAGCCTGCGCGAAGTGCTAACAGTTGTGGCGCGCCGTACCAATACTCAACGCCGACACCCATCGTGAACGAGCGCAATCCGCCGCCGCTTCCGCCCCACGATGAAATCATCGCTTTGAAGACGTTATCGACTTTTGGGCGACCGAAAATCGGATTGCCCAAAGTGTCTTGACCAATAATGGGCGTTACGCGATTGACGAGCAACTTGTTGAAATCTGCCGCAAGCGTAAGTGAGTTGAACTTGTCGTTCAGAATCTTGTAAGCGAAACCGACTTTCAGATTGGTTGGAAGTGGGTCGGCTTGGGCTTCGTCGATGTAGGTCATTTTCGGACCGATGTTGGAAATGTTCAAGCCGAAACTCATTCGGTCGGCAAAGTAGCCGCTGAATTGTGGCTTCCAGAGCAAGGCGAGGTCGAAGGCAATAGAAGTGCCAATGCCTGAGCCTTGTTCGTTTCCTGCGCCAACATTAGTGAGCGCGCTGCGAATAAAGCGCACCGAAGTTCCAACGGCGAGCGTGCGTGCGATTTGAACGCCATATGAACCTGTAATGGCAAACTCGTAGCTTTTAATGACGCCCGCGGCAACGTTTTGTGCCGTGCGGATTTCAGTTTCGCCCAAGTTCAAATACGTAACGCCCAAGCCGAATGTGCCGTAGCCGGGAATATATCGCTTCATGGTTAAGTTGTCGTAGAATAAGTCGGCGTTGAAGGCAGGAAGCCAGTTGGCGTGCGTGAAGTTGAAATCCATTCCGCGCTGAAAGCCAAGTCCAGCAGGATTCCAAAACATGGCGGCGGCGTTATCAGCAATCGCCACATTGGCTTCACCCATGCCGCCTGCGCGTGAGTCAGGACTAATGAGCAAAAACGGAACGGCGGTCGTAATGGTGCGCGGCTGTCGGTTTTGTGCCTCTACAGACACAGAACTCAGCATCAACAAGCAGAACAGAGAAACTAAAAGCCTCTTCAAAAAGATAGTGCGCATTATGAGTGGTCAGTCGGTTTAATTAAAAGAGGCGTGAATATCGCTTAGCAAATCGACAAAAGCAATACCTAAATCCGTTACACACAGCGGCGGCAAAAATTTTCATAACCCATATTACATTT
>CALGMC010000053.1 GCA_937959145.1 uncultured Chlorobiales bacterium | reverse complement strand
TTTTTGAGTTGAGCGAGTTCGTGGCGTAAGGCGTCGAGTTCGGCTTGTGCTTCGGAGAGCGTGAGGATTTTTTGGTTGTTGCGATAAAGGCGAATCAAGCCGTTGTCGTAGATGACTTCGGCGTTGAGCGAGTGCAGGGGCAGGCGTCCGTGTTCGTTGGTGGCAATAGCGGTGTAGAGTCCATCGTGATTCAAGCGATGGGCAAAGAGCGTGTCGGTTGGCGTGTCAAGTTGAAGATATTCTTTTGCGCCCAAGCGTTGATAGAGGACGAACTTTTCAAGTTTTTCGGGAAGGGAGTTGCTGTCGCTCCACACTTCGAGGACGAAGTCGATGGAGAGGGTTGGGTAGAGGGATTTTTCTTCCCAGAGTTTCCAACTTTTGCGCGGGTGTTTGCCTGCGTTGCGAACGAGGTAGGCATCGGGGACGAGGCGGTTACGGTCGTCTTGGGAGTTCCAGTAAAAGCCCGTATCGCCACCAATCGCAACATCAGGGTCGCTGAGAAACAACTCGGAGAGTGTTGTGATGAAGTAACTACAAATTCTCGTATGTGTGTCGCTTTGCATGTCTTCAATCTCCGAAGGAAATGCTTGATGAGGGGGCGTGGCGAGTTTCGGCGCATCTTGAACAAGGGTTGTCGTCATGGGAATAGTCTTATTTTGATTGATTAGAGCATGGCCTCAAGGCAGATGGCTTTTTGTTCGGCTTCGTGCTTTTTGAGAAAACCGGTTGCAGGACTTGCGGCGGCAACTCTGCCAATATAGCGCAGAATTTGTCGCGGCTGTTTGAGTTCTTCAAAAAGACGTGGTGCAATAAAACTCCACGCGCCCATATTTTTCGGCTCTTCTTGAACCCAACAAATTTCATTGGCGGATTGATACTTTTCGAGCAAATGCTGAACGCGGCGTTGCGGATATGGATAAAGTTGTTCAATGCGCAAAATGGCGACGTCTTTCACGCCCATTTCGGAACGCTGTTTGAGCAAGTCGTAAAAAATTTTTCCGCTACAAAAAATAACGCGGCGCGGGTTTTTAATCTCCTCGACATCGTCCAAAACATTGTGAAATTTTCCTTCGACAAGTTCCGACATGGGCGAGAGCACAAGCGGGTGGCGAAGCAGACTTTTCGGCGTGAAAATCACGAGCGGCTTAATGTTGCCTGCCAGCACTTGTCGACGCAAGAGATGAAAATACTGTGCGGGCGTGGTGCAGTTGCAGACTTGCATGTTGGTTTCGGCGCAGAGTTGGAGAAATCGTTCAAGGCGAGCGGAGGAGTGCTCAGGACCTTGTCCTTCGTAGCCATGCGGAAGCAAAAGCACTAAGCCTGACGGCTGTCCCCACTTGGATTCGCTGGCAGCGAGGAATTGGTCGATAATGATTTGCGCGCCGTTGGCAAAGTCGCCGAATTGTGCTTCCCACATTACGAGCGCGAGCGGGTCGGCAACGCTGTATCCAAATTCAAATCCCATCACAGCGTATTCAGAAAGGAAACTGTCATAGACATAAAACGGTGCTTGCGAGGGTGCAAATTTCGGCGCGATGTGTTGAAGCATGATGTATTCTGAACCCGTTTTAACATCAACGACGCCCAAGTGCCGTTGCGAGAATGTGCCGCGTGTGGAATCTTGTCCTGAAAGTCGCACAGGATAGCCTTCAAGCAAAAGCGAGCCGAAGGCTAAGGTTTCCGCAAACGCCCAATCTACTTGGAAATTCAAGGCATTTGGCTCTAATGCGCCTTCGCGCTTTTTGAAAAATTGTTGGAGCAATTTTGGGTGAACATTGAAGCCGTCAGGAAAGGTTAAAGAGGCTTTCGTAACGGTTTGAAGGGTTGAAAGTTCGACGCGTGTATCGGGATTACGCTGCCGATACTTCTCCGAGATTTTATCGTCCTCGACAGCGAGCATCAAATCCACTTTTCCGAGCGATTGGGTTTGCTCTTTGGCGACGACTTGTTTAGCGCGTTCATGTGCGCCGTCGAGTTGTTGCTTAAAGGCATCATTGAGCGCGTCGGCTTGTTCCTTTGTTAGCACTTCTTCACGAATCAGTTGATTGGCATAGACTTCGCGCACGCCGGGATGCGTTTTGATTTTCTCGTAGAGAAGCGGTTGGGTGTAACTGGGGTCGTCGCCTTCGTTGTGTCCATACTTGCGGAAGCAGAGCATATCGATAACGACGTCGGTTTTGAACGTCATGCGATAATCGAGCGCGAGTTTCGCAACGCGGATACAGGCTTCGGGGTCGTCGCCATTGACGTGGAAAATTGGGGCTTGAATCATTTTAGCGACGTCGCTGGCGTAAAGCGTCGAGCGTGCGTCTTCGGGCGTGGTGGTAAATCCGATTTGGTTGTTGATGATGAGGTGAATGGTGCCACCGGTGCCGTAGCCACGCAGTTGCGACATGTTGAGCGTTTCGGCTACGACGCCCTGACCAGCAAACGCCGCATCGCCGTGAATCAGAATCGGCAGAATTTCCTTTTTCTCGACATCGCCCGCGCGGTCTTGCTTGGCGCGCACAATGCCCTCGACGACGGGATTAACGGCTTCCAAATGGCTTGGGTTCGGCGAGAGCGAGACGCGCACCGTTTTGCCGTCGTCAGTTGTCCGCACGCCAGTTGCGCCTAAGTGATACTTCACATCGCCTGAACCTTGCGCAAGTTCACCTTCCGACATTGGCAACGGCTTGCCTTCGAACTCTGCAAAGAGCGTCTCATATGGCTTGCCAACTACGTTTGTCAGCACATTGATTCTGCCACGATGCGCCATTCCGACAACGACTTCCTTCGTGCCGTATTTCGTGGATTCCAAGACGAGG
>CALGMC010000052.1 GCA_937959145.1 uncultured Chlorobiales bacterium | reverse complement strand
ATAAGAAAGTAGATGTAGGTCGCATCCCACATGAGGTCGAGCGTGCGTGTTGCTGACGCCGTGCTTCGCAGTGCCACTTGTGATGTGGCTTGCCAATCGTGCGGCTGACCGTCAATGCGAAGGGTGTTGTAAGCAGAAGATTGATTAAAGCGAATTTTATAAGTCTGTGCTTGCGAACTTGGCGCAGTCGTCGACCATGATGATTGTCCCGGATAGGCATAGCCATCGCGCGCTCCGCCCGTGTTTGTTTGAGCACGAATGTAAAACATAATGTCGGTGTTCGGTGAAATGCCTGTCAGCGTGAAGGTCGCACGGTCGTTGTTGCTCGAGGGAACGGCACTGATTGTGCCTGTTACTGGCGTCCAACTCGCGTCGTTTGCCGTTCCAAATGTTGCGGAATTGACTTTGTAGTAAAGCGTTGCACTTGTCAAATCAACGCCTGATGTAAACCCTGATTGCCAGAAGTCGATATACACATCAATGCTCGTGGCGTAAATGCCAAAGGGACGAATTTCATTAAGTGCCGTTGTGATTGTGCCGTAGTATTGATAATTGATGCCGTCGCCCGTTCCCGTAATGCCGCTGAACTGAGCAAACGAAACGTGGTGAGATAGCCATAGAACACAGCAGGAAAGCATTAGGACACGAAGCGATTTTGCCATAGTTTTTTCGTTGTATGATGAACAACTTTCAGAAAATATGGACTTTGTTTTACATGCGCAACCGCGACCAAAAGCCTTGTGTCTTCTGCGCGACTTCATCGGGCGTTTGTGCCGACGCAATCGCGTTCAAATACGCCGAGCCGATAACCGCACCATCAGCGCGCTCCAAAATCCACGCCACTTGTTCGCGCTCTTTAATGCCAAACCCCACCACAAATTTTTTCGAGACATTCGCGCGCACGCGCTCGAGGTAGGCTTCAAGTTCGCTGTAAGTATTCTTGTTGGAAAGTTTCGCCGTGCCTGTGGTTGCATTTACGGCAAGGCAGTATGAAAAATCGGTTGAGCGTTTATCAATCTCTGCAATGCGCTCGGGCGATGAAACAGGCGAGATAAGAAAGGTCATAGAGAGCTGGCGCGTCAGGGCTTCGCGTCGGAACGCATCGGCTTCTTCGGGCGGCAAGTCGGGAATGATGAAGCCATCGACGCCTGCCGATTTAGCATCGTCTAAAAATGCTGTTGTGCCATAGCGCAAAATCGGATTGATGTAGCCCATCAAAATGAGCGCGGTGTTTAATCCTTTGGCGCGTGCTTCTTGAACGAGCGCGAGGACTTTCTTCAGCGTTGCGCCATTTTTAATTGCAACTTGCGCCGCTTCTTGAATCGTTCTGCCGTCGGCAAGTGGGTCGCTGTGCGGCATGCCAAGTTCAATCACATTCACGCCTGATTGTTCCAACGCAAAGAGTGCAGGAAGGGTCGCACCTGCAACGGGAAATTCGGGCATTAAATAAGCAACCAACAGTTTGTTCTCCGATTGGCACAGTCGCGAAATGCGATTTTCCACTTGAACTTCTGAAATCATGTTTGAATGACAGGTTTAACGGTTTGATAAAATTTCTTGGCTTCGCTTAACACACTTTGTTCATCGGAAAGAATAGCAGGTGAAAAGCGTCGCATCAATTTGATGAAGGGCTGGTCGCGACGGAGAAGGTCGGCTTTGTTTTCTTTTGTGAGCAAGAGGGCGGCATGCTCGCGCCAATCCCACACGTCGTTAATGCCAAAATAGAGCATTGAATTACAGAGCGAATCGTAATGACGTTCAAAATTTGTGCGATAGTGTTCGAGATGTTCGCCAGCCACAATCATTGAGAAGATAAGCGAATGTCCATACCAAAAGAGCGTGCGAAACGTGAAGATGCTTTCTTTGCTGAACTGCTTTGGGAAATCGAGCATCACGTAAGGGTAGCCCTCGTAGTTCTCGCCTTTGGCAATTTGTCCTTTGAGAAAATCGGTTGTGCGTGGCGCAAGCAACTCTTGCGGGCGAATTTCCTCGAGCAAGGCTTTGCGAATTTGCTCCATCACATATTTGAGTTTTTCTGTGGCGCGCGTTTTTTGTTCAAAGAAGTATGGGTTTGAAAGCAGGGCGATTTCATCTGCAAAAAATATCGGCATGGGCGGTATAGATAGATGGCTCAAAGTTTTTGAGGTTTCGGTGAATTTATCACATCGCAGGCTTTGTTGTATCTTTTCACAAATTTGCTTCAACCATGCTCACCATTAACGAAATTTTTTACTCCATTCAAGGCGAATCGTCGCGCATGGGCTTGCCGTGTGTGTTCGTGCGCCTGACCGAGTGCAACTTGCGATGCACCTATTGCGACACTGAATACGCCTTCTACGAAGGCAAAGAACGCACGATTGAAAGCATCATCGACGAAGTGCGCACCTACAACTGCAACTTGGTGGAAATCACGGGCGGCGAGCCGTTGCTTCAAGAGCCTGTGTATGAACTCATGACGCGCTTGTGCGATTTAGGCTACGAGGTGATGCTTGAAACTTCCGGCAACATCTTGACCGATAGAGTCGATGCTCGCGTGCGCAAAATCATCGACATGAAAACGCCTTCGTCGGGCATGCTCAAACACAACGACTATCGCAACCTTGAACTGCTCACAGCCAACGACGAAGTCAAATTCGTTATCGGCTCTCGCTTAGATTACGATTGGGCAAAAACGGTTATCGCGGAATATGATTTAACCAAGAAATGCACCGTGCTCATGTCGGTCGTCTTCGGCGAACTTACGCCACAAGACCTTGCTGAATGGATTTTATCTGACCGTCTTCGTGTGCGGTTTCAGTTGCAACTGCACAAATACATCTGGACTCCCGAAACACGCGGCGTATGAAACTCTCACTTTTGCTCATGATTCTTCTCGTAACGATTGACACCATATCTGCTCAAACTAAGTCTCAACTTGTTCAGCATCAATTGGTCGATGTTCAGAAAATTCACCCGCGCATTGTGATTGACCTTCGATACGCAACGACCAACAACTTCATGAAGAAAGCCGTTTATCCTTCAGCACGATGCTTGCTTCAAAAGCCTGTCGCTGAACGCTTGGCGCGTGTTCAAGCGCGATTGGAAAAAGATGGATTAGGCTTGAAAATCTTCGATGCCTATCGACCGCTTTCTGCACAGTGGGAACTTTGGAACATTGTGCCGAATCCAACTTTCGTTGCTGACCCGCGTAAAGGCTCGAAGCACAATCGTGGCGCGGCGGTTGATGTTACGCTTGTCGACTCGCTCGGCAACGAACTTGAAATGCCAACACAATACGACGAATTTGTCAGAGCCGCTCGAAGCACTTACGACAAACTTCCGAAGCACATCTTAGCCAATCGCGCCACACTGCACAACGCCATGAAAGCCGAAGGCTTCATTCCAAACCCCAGCGAGTGGTGGCACTTTGATGATAAAGACTGGAAGAAGTTTCCCATTCTCGATGTGGCGTTTGACGCCGTGCCAGAGTAGTGTAACTGTGTTTCGCTGAGCGGAAAGAGGAATTTTTTGTGGATTCTTCACTTCGTTCAGAATAACTGTGTTAGTTCGCTTCAACTTCATCAACCCATCTTTTATGTTGCGATTGATTCCGCTTACGGTCTTTGCTCTCTTGCTCAACGCTTCGCCGATACGCTCGCAAACAGTTTCAGGCAAAATTACGGACGCTAAAACCAGTGAGGCACTCATCGGCGCGACCGTTCAACTCAAACAAGGTGAAACCATCATCAAAGGCGCGAGAACAAATGTTGACGGCGTGTTCCGCGTCAGCATTCCTGCGGGGCGATACACGCTCGAGGTTCGATTTGTCGGCTACGACACGTATCGCGAAGAAATTTCCGTTGCACTTCCGATTGAAAAAAACATTCGCTTAAAACAAGGTGAAGTAACCGCGTCAGAAATTGTAGTGAGTGCGAATGAAGATTTAGCCACAACGATTGTGCGTCGTGCGATTCGCTACAAGCGCACCCAGCGGCGCACGCTTCAAACCTATCAAGTCGAAGCCTATCGCAAACAACTCTTGAAGTCAGACACAACCATCGTTGCGATTGCCGAAGTGTTTGCTAACGGTTATTGGCGCAGGGGCGATACGCTTCGCGAGGTCATTATTCAAGAGCGCATCACGGAAAATGTGAAGTCGGATTTGCGTGGCTCAGGCAATGCGGTTTCGGCAGGGTTGCGATTCTTGCTCGATTTCTCCGAAGAGCGCATTCGCATTTCGGGCAACAAAGTTGTTAGCCCCATCGCTGACGACGCACTCGACTACTACAAGTATGAACTCGTCGACATCAAGAAAGCGGACGATGTAGAGTTTTACACCTTACGCCTCTTGCCGCAATCGAAGTTTGTGCCGCTCTTCAAAGGCGAGATTCGAATTGCAAGCAACACTTACGCGCTGATTGGCGTCGATGTTGAGCCAACAGCGGGCTTTCGCTTGCCGTATATCAACGATGCGGTTTTTCGTTACAAGCAAGCGCAAGAGTATTTCACCGATTCGCTTGGGCGTGGCTATTGGCTTCCTGCAAATCAAATCATTGAAGGCGGATTGACAGTTTCTATTGGCGGTGGACTGCTCGAACTTCCGCGAATTTCGTTCATCACCACAAGCGCGATTCGCAACTACAAAATCAACATAGGCGTGCCTGATTCGCTCTTCGAGCAAAAACTCGTTCAGAAAACGCCGACCGCCGAACAGTTCGATTCACTCTTTTGGCAACAACGCGATTTCGTTGCACTCACTGCCGAAGAAACACGCGCTTACCAAACGCTCGATAGCACGAAATCCATTCAAGACCAATTCAAACCCAAAGGCGCAATGTCGGGCTTGGTCAGCACCAGCGGCGGCAGTGGGTTTAGTTGGTTCAATGTGCCAATGCTTCGCTTTAATCGCGTTGAAGGTTGGTTTCTCGGCGCGCAACTCGAGCTCGACTCGCTCACGAAACGCACCGAAGTGCGCGGCAGTCTCGGCTATGGCTTCGAGCGCGAAGAAGTCTTGTGGACAGCAGGCGCAACACAGTGGCTCGATGAAAAACGCATCGTCGGCTTTTCGCTCGACCTCTACAAAACCACATCTTTTACGCCTGAATGGCTTACGCCGTGGGACATTTCAAACGCCTATTCTTCGCTCGTCTACAAAGAAGATTACCACAACTACTTTCAAGCACAAGGTTGGAAATTCGCCTTTGTGCATCAGCCAAAATCAAACTTGTTTATTTCGCTTGGCTATCGCAGCCAAACGGAACGCACGATGATGAACACCACGAATTACAGTTGGTTTAGTCGCAATGCGCGCTTTCGCTTGAATCCTGCGATTCGTGACGGCAAC
>CALGMC010000051.1 GCA_937959145.1 uncultured Chlorobiales bacterium | reverse complement strand
ACGTGAAACTTCTTGTTGGAATTTTCGCCAAGCCCGAACATGTTTTCTTCGGCAAGGGCGTGAAAGGTGGCAATCGTCGCGTGTCCGCAAAGGTTAACTTCTTTTGTCGGCGTCAGCCAACGCAGCTCGAGGTCGTGTGTGCTATCGGTAGCGGGAAGGACGAAAGCGGTTTCGGAAAGGTTCATTTCGCGAGCAATGAGTTGCATTTGCTCGTCGCTCAATCCGCTTGCATTGATTAAAACAGCAGCAGGATTGCCCGTAAAGGCACGGTCGGTAAAAGCATCGACGTGCTTAATAATGTATGAGTTCATAGTCATTTTTTGAATGTCGGTTAAGGCGTGAAAGTTAGGAATGTTTGAGCGAAAAAGCATATTCATAACATAAATCGAAGGTTGTATATTCGGCGCAAAAAGGTCGGAGATGGAACAAATACGCTCAACGCCAATTATTTATGCACTCTTAGCGATTGTGTTTACAACGCTTTTGGGACGGCTGTTTTATCTTCAAGTCATAGAGCAGAGCTTTCTCAAAGAAGTTTCCTCACAAAACTCGATTCGTAAAATTCCGATTGATGCGCCGCGCGGCGTGATGTATGACCGTAATGGCATTGCGGTTGTGGATAATCAACCGTTATACACGCTACAAATCACCCCATCGGAATTCAATAAAAAGTCGCTTCCGTTGCTTTCAGAATTGCTCGGTGTTTCAGAGTCGGAACTTGAAGCGAAAATTGCCGAAGGCATAGCCTACAATCGCTTTGTGCCGACGAAAGTCGTTCGAGACCTAACGCCGCTCCAATTAGCGCGGCTCGAAGAAAATCTTTGGCAACTGCCCGGAATTGGCTTCGCAATGGAATCCAAACGCAAATACCTTCCCAATGTCAGAGGCTCGCACATTTTCGGATACGCAAAAGCGATTTCAAAAGCGATGTATGAAAAAGTGCCGAAAGAAATTTATGCACGCGACGACATCATCGGCTATCGTGGATTAGAAAAGTATTACGAAGATGTTTTGCGCGGCACAAAGGGCACACGATATTTGCTCGTCAATTCGCTGGGACGACAGGTTGGCGATTGGGAAGGCGGCGCGAAGAATATCCCCTATCAAACTGGAAACGACCTTTATCTCACCATCGATGCTGAACTCCAAGGCGTTGCCGAAAGCCTTTTAACTGCAACGGGTAAATCAGGTGCATTTGTCGCTATGGATGTGCATAACGGCGACCTTCTCGCATGCACCTCTCAACCCGATTACGACCTCAATGTCTTAGGTGGATTTACCGAAGCCAGTGCGTGGCAAGCCATCGTCGGCGACCCCAAAAACCCTTTGTTTGACCGCACAATTCAGACGCGATACCCGCCCGGCTCGACTTACAAAATGATTTCTACCATCGCCGCTTTGGAAGATAGCGTTGCAACGCCTTCAACAACATTTTACTGCACAGGGCACTTCAAGTTCGGCAATAAAGATTTTCTCTGCCACGGCGGAAAAGGACATGGAAGCGTCGACATGACGCGCGCTATCCAAGTTTCGTGCAACTCCTACTTCTACAACCTTGTGCGCCGCATCGGCTTTGAGCGTTGGACGAAATACGGCAAGATGTTTGGCTTCGGTCAAAAAACGGGCGTCGATATTCCTGACGAACAAACGGCAACGATTCCCTCGCCTGAATACTTCGATAAACTTTACGGCAAGCGCGGCTGGACCGAAGGCTACATCATTAGTTTGGGAATTGGACAAGGCGAAATGGGTGCCTCACCGATGCAGATGGTCCGATATGCCGCAGCACTTGGCAATTCAGGAACGCTCTTACAGCCGCGTGTCGTGCGCGCCTATCGTGATAAAAACAGTGGCGCGATTGCAGAACTCCCGCCGATTCAAGAGAAACTACCGGTTTCACAATCAACTTTTAATCTCGTGCGAAACGGCATGCTCTTAGCCGTTGAAAATGGAACGGGCGGCAGGGCGCGTGTGCCCGGCATCAAAGTGGCGGGCAAAACAGGAACGGCACAAAATCCACACGGCGAAGACCACGCTTGGTTTATCTGCTTTGCACCGTTTGAAAAACCCACGATTGCGGTTGCGGTTTTGGTTGAAAATGCGGGCTTTGGTGGAACAGTTGCCGCTCCCATTGCGGGCGAATGGCTCAAACGATACTTCCAAAAATATCCGCCAGACGGGCGACAAGTTGCAGAACGATACGCGAAACCGCTTAATGCGCCATGACCATCACTTCGCTTGAACCGCAGAAAAATCGCAAAGACCGCGTTTCAATTTTTGTCGATGGAGAATTTGCATTTGGACTTTCGCTTGATGCGCTCGCCTTGCTCGGTCTGAAAAAAGGCGATTCGGTTACAGCCGAGCAACTTGCCCAGTGGCGCGAAACAGCAATTTACGACGAAGCCAAAACTGCCGCCTTCACGATACTTGCCCGACGAATCCACAGCGAAAAAGAAGTGCGCGAGAAACTCCGCAAGAAAAAATTTCCTGCCGAAATCATTGAAAAGGTGATTGCACGACTTTACGAAATGAACCTGCTCAACGATGCTCACTTCGCAGGCGCGCTCGTGCGCGATAAACTCAAACGCACGCCGATTGGAAAATCCGCGCTCAAATCTAAACTCTTTCAAAAAGGCATCGCGAAAGAAACCATTGACGATGTGCTAAGCGAAACCGACCTCAACAGCGAAGAACTTTGC
>CALGMC010000050.1 GCA_937959145.1 uncultured Chlorobiales bacterium | reverse complement strand
TCGAACAAAAAAGCCCGTCTTGCGACAGGCTTATACTTGAAGAACTATCTTCATACTTGCGAATGAAAGAACAGCAAAGAACATCTCTCAAGAATACACGCCCAAACATAACACAATGGCACGCCAAAGGCTGTGATAATTATCACAACATCAAGTTATGGCGCGCTTGCCCGTTCTGATGCCCATTCAGCCAAAAGATCGATGATTCGATCTTGCACTTTTTCAATATCAAGGCGCGACTGTGTGAAGTTCATCGCCATAATAGAGAAGACAATCCATTCTTCGTCTTCCCCATAAAAATATCCTGAAAGCGTGCGCACACCGCCCACGAATCCCGTCTTTGCAAAAGTCATCTCGCGGGCTTTGCCTTCACGAAGCCGATTGTGAAGCGTTCCATCTTTGCCCGCAACGGCAAGCGATTGGTAATAGGTCTCGAATGAATTAGCGGCATAATTCTTTTTCAGAAGTTTGACAATCGCCGAGGGCGAGATGCGATTTTTGCGCGATAAGCCGCACCCATCGATGATGTAGTAATGTTTCTCAGTAATGCCAAGCGAGTTGAGATAAAGTTTCACAGCGTCTAACCCCGCGTCAATCGTGCCTTCTTTGCGATAGGCATAGCCGATTCGGCGAAGCAACTGTTCGGCAAAAAAGTTGTTGCTGGCTTTGTTCGTTTCAGCGAGAATCGAGAAGAGCGGTGGCGAGAGTTGTGAGGCAACTTGTTGGAGCGTGTCGGTCAAATAAAAGTCGTTCGTGTTTTTTCGGCGCAATTTTCCTGAAATCCGAATGCCTTTTTCTTCAAGGGCTTTTTTGAGTGCGGTGAGAAAATAAAGCGCGGGTTGCTCGACGGCAATTCTTTCGCGAAAGCCACGCGAATCGATTGGAATTGAACCTGAAATGAAAATCGTATTCGTGCCGAAACGGCGGACGGCTTCGAGGGTGCGCTTGGTTTGCGCAAATCCTGTGCTTGCACTGTTTTCAATTTTGAAAAAGTTGACATCGGGAGAAATGCTCACAATAGGGGATTTTCCGACACTGTCGGCGGGATAAACGGTAACAGTTACGAAGTTTTCATTGAACGCAAGCGCGGAAGAGGGTGCCGCCATTGCATAAAAAAGGTCGTCCCACGCCCAGTCTGACGGGTAATCGCCGTCGCCACCGCTAACAGCGTGCGAGTAAATCGAGGCTTGAACGAGATGGTCATCGGCGACTAAATCGCCATTGATAAGCGTAATGTTTCGCGCCAAAAGGCTATCGGCGAGTTGATAGAAGAAAAATCCGCCGGTGGAATCAACGAACCGCTCCGCGTGATAAGGATTGCCATCGCTCAACACAATTAAATCGCCATCGAGCCGCATTGCGCCGTTCTCAGCGGGAACAATTTTTCCCCAAGTATGCGCTGATGTTCGAAACCGAAACGATTCACCCAAGTAGTGAAGTGCCGCCGCCGTTGTGAGCAACTTTTGATTTGAGGCAGGCACAAAATTTTTCTCACTATTCAAGGCATAAATAACGCCGAATTTCGGATTCAGCGACTCGATATGAACACCCCAAAACGTGTTGCTATACGCCTCGTCAGATAGCAGTTTATCCAATTCGGTATGTAATTCCTTGAGCAGGCGTTGGTCGCGCTTCGAGAGTTTTTTGCTGATAAGGTGCGAGGGCTTTTTATTTTGCGCGTGAAGATTCTCTACTGTAAAGCCTAATGTTAAAAATCCAACAAGAAAAGTAACAAGAAGTCGCAACAGCATTTGAAGATAATGTTTGAACGGTTGAGGTCAGAGGCAGAACAAAGATAAGAAATTAGCCTTGAGGTTAAGCCTGAAAGAATCTTGAAAATAAAAAAGCCTTAAAACTTGAAAGCCGACACACAAGTTTTAAGGCTGAAGACAAAAGAACAAACCTATGACAATGAGAAGTGTGTCAAAGGTAAAGACTAAACTTCAATTTTGTAAGGTTACGTTCAAAATTTGACAATTTATTAAAAGTGCGACGGAGAAGCATCTAAATTTTTAACATTTTCAGGGCTTGCGCTCGCGCATTGTTTGACGCAGATCTTCTTTCGCCGCTTCGTATCCGCTTTTTTGGTCGGGGCGCAACGTGGCAGAAATTTCGTCGTCGATTTTTTTCATGCGCTCGTTGGCAAGGCGGAAGAGCAACAGTTTATCGCCCTTTGCTTCCTCGCGCTCTATGCGAAACTCTGATTGATTTTTAACGAGAATTTCTCGAATCTGCTCTTTCTGATTCGCATCGAGGGCGACTTTGCCTTCTATTTGAGCGAGCATTTGTTCGGCGCGGGCACGGTCGCGCTCTTCAGCAGATTGCGCAAATGCGCTCAGGGAACAGCCTAAAAGAAGTAGCAAGGGCAAGAGAACTGAAAGAAAAACACGGTTCATAACTTTGCGAATAGGTTTGTGATTAACAAGGTTAAATGCAGTCGTTTGTTTTTCGTTAATAACACCGCATTAGATACAAGTAGATACAAAATTTTCCGAGAAACATTTTTGAGAAACCGCACGGTCAAATTTGCTATCTTTGCGAATCTTCAAAAAAAACAAGCAGTATGCATATCGAACTTAACCACTACCTCTGGCTTTCGGCGTTTATGTTCACAGTTGGCGTAATTGGCGTATTGGTGCGCCGCAACGCGATTGTGATTTTCATGTGCATTGAACTCATGCTCAACGCCGTCAACCTTTCCTTCGTCGCGTTTTCTCATTTTCTTTCCGACATTCAAGGGCAAATGATGGTCTTTTTCGTTATGACGGTTGCCGCCGCCGAAGCCGCTGTTGGTCTTGCGATTGTCATTTCGCTCTTTCGCAACCGTCAAACCGTCAACATTGACGAAATTAACTTGCTTAAAGGTTAACTGTGTCGTAAAATGAATGTAATTTTCATCTCTGTTTTCCTCCCGCTGGTAGGATTTCTTCTCTCTTCGCTTTTCAGCCTGACGAAGTTCATCGGTCATCACGAATCGGGAAAAGAAAAAATTGTCGGGTTTCTTTCAACTTTGATGATTGCGATTCCCTTCGGAATTTTTGCGACGCTCTTTGCTTCGTTTAGTGGCGAAGCGCAAACGGCAACGCTTTACGAATGGTTTGCGGCGGGCGCGATGTCCATCAAAATTTCTTATCAACTCGATTCGCTCTCGCTCTTGATGGCGATGATTGTTACGGGCGTCGGCAGTTTGATTCACCTCTACTCCATTGGCTACATGCACGGCGATGAAGGCTTCGCGCGATTTTTCGCCTATCTCAACCTCTTCATCTTTGCGATGCTCAACCTAATTCTTGCCGATAACATGGTTTTGATGTTTCTCGGTTGGGAAGGCGTTGGGCTGTGTTCATATCTTTTGATTGGATTTTGGTATGACCGCAAGTTTGACGGTGTCGGAATCGCGACCACAACCGACGCGGCAAATAAAGCCTTCATCATGAACCGCATTGGCGACTTTGCCATGCTTGCCGCCATGTTTCTCATCTTCCAGAAAATTTCCGCGCTCGATTACAATGCGATTCTCTCTCAAAAAGAAGCCTTCGATTCAACTCACATCTTTTGGATTACCTTATTGATTTTTATCGGTTGCACGGGCAAATCAGCGCAGATTCCGCTCTACACTTGGCTTCCTGATGCAATGGCAGGACCGACGCCTGTTTCGGCACTCATTCACGCGGCAACCATGGTAACAAGTGGCATTTACTTGACGGCACGCCTTTCGCCGCTCTTCGTGATGTCGCCCGATACGATGAACTTGATTGCCGTTGTTGGAATTACAACCGCATTCATCGCCGCCACGATTGGACTTGCGCAGAACGATATTAAAAAAGTCTTAGCCTACTCGACCGTCTCGCAACTCGGCTATATGTTTCTCGCGCTCGGTGTCGGCGCGTTTGGCTCGGCGATTTTTCACGTGACGACACACGCCTTCTTCAAAGCATGTCTCTTTCTCGGAAGCGGCTCGGTGATTCACGCCTTGCACGAAGAACAAGACATTCGCAAGATGGGCGGACTTGCCAAAGTGATGCCACAAACAAATGCAACTTTCCTTGTTGCCTCGCTTGCCTTGGCGGGATTTCCTTTGACGGCAGGCTTTTTCAGCAAAGACGATGTGCTCGCCAAAACATTCGAGAGCGGAAATTATCTGCTCTGGGGTGTCGGGCT
>CALGMC010000049.1 GCA_937959145.1 uncultured Chlorobiales bacterium | reverse complement strand
CGGCGTTGGGCGTTCAAACGATGGAACCTAACCAGTTTTCTATTCAACTTCGGCATCGGTGAAGCCTTTTAACTTTTTCACTCATGGAACATCTTCCAAAACTCGTTGCACCGTCGATTCTTTCCGCAGATTTCACAAAACTCGGAGAAGAAATTTCGCTTGTCGAGCGCGCCGGCGCAGATTGGATTCATTGCGACGTGATGGACGGGCGATATGTGCCGAACATCACCTTCGGACCGTTCATCGTCGAAGCCGTTCGCCGCACCACATCGCTCACGATTGACACGCACCTCATGATTGTTGAGCCCGAAAAATACATCGCCGATTTTGTGAAGGCGGGTTCAAATCAGATTACCGTTCACCAAGAAGAATGCAAGCATTTGCATCGCACGGTCGAGCAAATTAAGTCGCTGGGCGCGAAGGCGGGCGTTTCGCTCAATCCTTCCACGCCCGTTTCAACGCTTGAAGAAATTTTGCCTGACCTTGATTTGGTCTTGATTATGTCAGTCAATCCCGGCTTTGGTGGGCAGAAGTTCATTGAACGCTCGATCGAGAAACTCAAAAAACTTGATGCCATGCGTCAGGTGTTGAACCCGATGTTAATCATTGCGATTGACGGCGGCATTTCAGAACAAAACTGCACGCGCGTGCGCGAAGCAGGCGCGAATGCCCTGATTGCAGGCTCTGCGGTTTTTCGCTCGCCGAATCCATCTGAAACGATTGCCAAACTCAAGGCGTGATTAGCCTGAACTCTCGCTCAAAAGCGTTATTTTTGTTTTGCCGATTATTCTCCATCGGGCATAAGTTCAACGACCAAACACTAACATTTGCACCTCACACGATGCCTCGAAGTTTCAATCACTGCAAGACACATACACAACTGACCTGCTTCATACTATTGTGGTTTGCTGGCGTTTTGAGTGTTCAAGCAAGCTTAAAGCCGCTCCCTGTTTATTTCCGATACGAACTTCTCAAATCAGGTGCGCTGACGAATTTGGTCGTCTGTGATTTTGATGGCGACGGGCTTGCAGATATTGCCGGTTTAACGCGCTCGCAACGCGACCTCGTTGTGATGCCCGCCAAAGGGAAATTCTCTTTTCGCTCCTATCAATCGTTCCGCATGCCTTCGCGTGTGCAATCGCTTCTTGTCCTTGACCTCGTAGGCAAGAAACATTCAGATGTGGTTGCGCTCATTTCCTCGCCTTCTCGCGCTCAGTTGTGGCAGATTGGCGGAGCAGGTCGCATTAACCCTAAAAAGCAAATGGAATTGCCGCTTCCCGAAGGCACTGACCAGTTATATCTCTCGCCCCAACATTCATCGGAGACATCTCACTTTTTTGCACGCACAGAAACAGGCACGCTCACCACTTTTTCTCTGCACAAAAAGGAAGGATTTTCAACCGATAAGCCGCTCTCACTTTCGCATCGTGTTAGCGCGGTCTTTTTGCCTAACTTTTCAACCTCTGATTTTTTCACGCAAGCCGTTGGCGAAAATGTTATCTGGCTTCATCGTCCGCCGCCCGCCTCGCCTTTAGCGATTCGCTGTAAGGAGTCCGTTTCACTGGCATCGACGGGCGATTTTAACCGCAATGAGTTGCTCGACCTCGTCGTTGTGCAAGCCCTCGCTAGTGGTAAAACCACCGTTGAAGTGATGTTTGACATCGGCGTAGAAACAGGCGTTGCGCCGATTCGCTTTGAGACCGTAGTCAATCCGAAGCAAATCTTCATTCAAGATTTCAATGGCGACGGATTGCTCGATATTGGATTAAGCGATGGCGTTTCCTTTGTGATTCACTTCGCGCAGTCATCGACGGCTTTTTTGGAAAGCATCGTTATTGCGTTTTCCGATGAAACCTCAGGCGTTACCGTTGCCGACCTCAATCAAGATGGAAAGCCCGAGATTATCGTCTCCGAACAAAAAGCGGGGAAGTTGGTGGTTTATTCGACATCGCACTACGAACTTTTGGGCGTTGAGCGTCTCGCAACGAGTGGCATTCCTGAACGGATTGACTTTCATTCAGCCCGAAAGCAACTGTTCGTAGGGTCTAACCGGCATTATCAAATTGAAGCAGTGCAGATTGAGCGTCATTTCTCACGTAGCGGCTCCTTTTCTGTAGCAGGAAAAATTGTCTCGCTCTGGCACGACGCATCAGAGATGATTTCACTGACGACTTCGCCCGTAACGCTTGTGAGAAAGCCTTACAAGTCGGAACAAGTTGTTTCGCATCGGCTTTTTTCGCTTGGGGTTTCGCATGCTCTTTTTTGGCATGCGTTGGAAGGTCAGCCTGCTCTCCTCGCCGTTCTGGAAGAACGCGCCTCTGGTGCTGTGCCCCAACTGCTTTTTTATGCGCTAAATCGTGATAGTACACTTTCAATTTCTGAGATGCTCCTCGATACGCCCATTAGCGGCGAGCATATCATTCGCATTGGCGGCGCAACGCTCAAAAAGAAGCATTATTTGGTTGTGTTGAAATATGAGCGTAATCTTCAAGCGGTCATTGTCTATGAGCTAAACGTGCAGAATGGGCGTTTAGGTCTTATTGAAACCGCGCGGCACGTGCTACCGAATTGGCTTGCGTCGCAAGGCGCAAAGCATCTGTTTGTGAAATCTGAAAAAAATGAAACGATGGATTTTTTAGTGGCAAGTTCTAAAAGTGCCGTCTTACTTCTTTCAGAGCGATTGTATCAACCGCAACAAATTTCTAACTTCCCAAAACTTAACACGAACGATATTGTGCTGTGGCACGACGGCGACGGCGATGAACTCGCAGACCTCATCATCAGCCGACATCAACGCGCCGAAC
>CALGMC010000048.1 GCA_937959145.1 uncultured Chlorobiales bacterium | reverse complement strand
TACAACGGCGAAAACGAGAATTGGTAATGCGCTAAAATTACGTTTCATTTGCAAAGATTCGGCGTTCCGCCTATTATTCACTTCACGACTGCTGAAATATACAGAAATCGCCTAACGCAAATCGCTTAACGGTAAATTGATACAACTTTGGGGATTGGAACTTTCACCCAAGCAAATACGAATTAACAGCACTTATTCTCATTTCTACTTAAAAGACAAATTATGCCAGAGAACAATTTTTTTGACGAGTTCAACAGTCAAGACGACAAGAAGAAAAAAAACAACAAGCCGAAATTTACAGCCGTCTATTATGTGCTTGCGATTGTGATTTTGATAGGAATCCAACTAACGTTTTTTTGGTCGAGCACGACGGCAGAACTTCCATACAGCGAGTTCAAAAAAATGCTCGACGAGGGCAAAATTGAATCCGTTCAAATTTCCCCGTCCCGCATCTACGCCACCTTAAAGCCAAACTACCAAATCGAGGAAAAGAGTCGCTCGACAAATTCCTTCATGCGTTCCAAACCCGACGCACGCCGCTTTTACACCCTTGTTACATTCCGCGATGAAAAACTTATCGAGAAACTTGAAGCGCAAGGGGTAAAAATTCAAGGCGTTTCCGACAGCAATTGGTTCACTGACCTCTTGCAATGGGTGTTCCCGATTGCATTACTGATTGTGGTTTATTTGTTCATTTTCAGACGCATGAACCCCAATTCGCAAGTGATGAACATCGGCAAGAACAAAGCCGCGCTATATGAACACGACGAAAATACGCCGCGCATTACCTTCAAAGATGTAGCGGGATTAGACGAAGCCAAAGAAGAAGTGATGGAAGTTGTCGACTTTCTCAAAGACCCGAAAAAGTTCACAAAGCTTGGTGGAAAACTTCCCAAGGGCGTCTTGCTCGTCGGTCCGCCTGGCGCAGGCAAAACGCTTATGGCGAAAGCCGTCGCAGGTGAGGCAGGCGTGCCGTTCTTCTCGCTTTCAGGCTCTGACTTTGTTGAGATGTTCGTCGGTGTGGGTGCGGCGCGGGTTCGCGACTTGTTCAAAACGGCAAAAGAAAAAGCCCCGTGCATTATTTTCATTGACGAAATCGATGCGGTCGGTCGCTCGCGCGGCAGAGGCATGATGATGGGCGTCAATGATGAACGCGAGAATACGCTCAACCAACTGCTCGTGGAAATGGACGGATTCGCGACCGATAAAGGCGTGATTATGATGGCGGCAACCAACCGCCCTGATGTCTTAGACCCTGCGCTCTTGCGTCCGGGTCGCTTCGACCGTCAAATCGTTATCGATAAGCCCGACCTCAAAGGGCGCACCGATGTGCTCAAAGTTCACACGAAAAATATGCCGCTCGGCAAAGATGTCGATGTCAAAGTGATTGCGTCGCAAACCCCCGGCTTTGCAGGTGCCGAACTCGCCAATGTCTGCAACGAAGCCGCCTTGCTTGCGTCTCGCCGCAACAAAGAAGTTATCGAGATGATTGATTTTCAAGATGCGATTGAGCGCGTGATTGCTGGGCTTGAAAAGAAAAATAAAGTCATCAATCCGAAAGAAAAGAAAGTGGTTGCTTATCACGAATGCGGACACGCCATCGTCAGTTGGCTCATGGAAGGCAACGACCCGCCGCAAAAAGTAACGATTGTGCCTCGCGGCGTCAGCGCGCTCGGCTACACGCTTAACATGCCACTCGAAGACCGCTATTTGATGACGAAAGAAGAACTCTTTGCACGCATTTGCGGCTTGCTTGGCGGACGTGTCGCTGAAGAAATCGTCTTTCAATCTATTTCAACGGGCGCGCAAAACGACCTCGAGCGCGTTACCGACATTGCTTACAGCATGGTCGCCATCTACGGCATGAGCGAAAAACTTGGCTATCTCTCTTATGCCGATTCCAGCAATATGTATCTGCAAGGCATGGGCATTGAAAAGCGATATGGCGAAGAGACCGCTCGACTTATCGACGAGGAAGTCAAACGCATCGTCAATGAAGCGCATATCGCCACGCGCGATTTACTTATTGCCAATCGCGAGAAGCTCGAAAAAATGGCAACCGACCTCCTGAAAAGAGAGGTGCTGAATTACAAAGACATTGAGGACATTCTCGGCAAACGTCCCAACATGGACGACGCCAATACGAATCAGGATTTACCGCAAGAATTAGCCGAATCCGAAGCGAAATCGACCATCAGCGAGGAAGAACGACGCGAACTTGAAGCCGCTGTTGAAAAACTCAAAAGCACGCGCGGCGCAAGCGAAAATTAAATCAACGCTCAATGATCAACGCTCAATGGTTAATTTCGCTCGTTGAACATCGCTAATTTTTACACTTCGAACAGCAGATGATTCAAGCCATTCATGCGATTGCCGAAGGGCGCGTTCAGGGCGTTGGGTATCGCTGGTTTGTTCAAAAAACGGCAACGAAACTCGGCATCAAGGGCTATGTGCGCAACCTGCCCGACGGCACCGTGGAACTTGAAGCCGAAGGCAACACGGAAAGCCTCGACGCCCTTATATCCGAAATGAAAAAAGGTCCGCTCGGCGCGCAGGTTCTTGCCGTCAGAGAACAGCGCAAAACGCTCCAAAGCGACGCAGAGCGAAGATTTACGGAC
>CALGMC010000047.1 GCA_937959145.1 uncultured Chlorobiales bacterium | reverse complement strand
CCCAAACAAATCGCAGAAGTATAACCCGAAAAAAGAGCCGAGATAGCCGATTTCAAGTTCAACTTGTAAAGAACGATTACCCTTGACAGCCTCGTTTGCACAGACGAAGGTTTATTTAATTCTTCAATCTGCTTAATACTTAATGACACTTCACGATTTACTTCGCTTTGCTTTTGAAAACTTGCGTCGCGCCAAACTGCGCAACACGCTCACCATTATCGGCGTTGGCGTCGGAACGGCGGCACTCGTCTCAATGCTCGCCTACGGTTCAGGGCTTCAGAAAACTTTTACTGATGAATTCAGCGACCTTGAACTCTTCAACACGGTGCGCATTTCGCCGACGAGCAACGAGTTTGCAAGCCTCGTGAATTTTTCAAACCGTGTTTTTAAGAACGAAAAGAAAAAGGAAGCCAATTTGGTGGTGCTGACGCCCGAAGTGTTGGAGAAAGTCAAAACAATTTCGGCGCAAGTCGCGCCCGACGCGATTGTGTATCCTGAGGTGATTTTCCCGTGTCGGCTTTCGCTCGATACGCTCGACACGCCTGTCTTAACCGAAGCCTTGCCCGCATCAATGGGCAGAACAGCAGGCTACAATCAAATTCGTTATGGGTCATTTTTTGAAAGTGATTCCGCCAAAGAGGTTGTGGTGTCGGAAATTTTGCTCAATCGTATCGGCGTGAAAAATCCGCAAGACGCCTTAGGCAAAACCATAACACTCACGACCGTAACGCTCGACTTCAAAAAAATCATGACGCTTTCAACAACTTTCGGCGTGGGCGGCGGAATGCCTATCGCCGAGCGCAAATACCAATTCCGCATTGGTGGCATTATGGATAAAGACATTCAAAAACTCTCGAGCGGATTGCGCCTCATTATGCCAATGGCGACAGCGGAAGGGTTAGAGCGGCTCAACTTCATGTCGACGATTGATTTGCTACGACGCACCGAACAGCGCGAGGGCTATCAAGCGATTGTTGTCCGTGTTAGCAACCCAAAAGAAGCCGAAGTCGTCAAAGCCGCATTGCAAAAAATGAATCTCAATGCCACGAGTTTCGCTGATGAATTCGAGGAGTTCAAACGGCTGTTTATCTTATTTGATATGGCGTTGGCGGTTGTTGGAACGATTGCGCTGGTTGTGGCAACGCTCGGCATCACAAACACGATGATTATGTCCATCATGGAGCGATATAGAGAAATTGGAATTATGAAAGCCGTCGGCGCAAATGATGGCGATGTGCGGCGCATCATTCTTGTTGAAAGCGCAGTGATTGGATTCTTCGGCGGCGTGTTGGGATTGCTCTTGGGAAAACTCGGCACGATGGGCGTGAATGCGCTCGCGAATTACTATGTGCAAAAACAAGCGGGAACGGAATTAGCCTTTTTTTACTTTCCAAGTTGGCTTGTCATTTCCGCAATCGTGTTTTCCATCTTGATTAGTATGCTCGCAGGACTTTACCCTGCAAACCGCGCCGCTCGCATCGAACCAGTAGAAGCCCTTAAATATCAATAACTTGACAAAGCAAATAAGCGCAAAAAAAAGTGTGCAATTTTCGAAATTGAATTAAATCGTTGTATATTGCGCCCACTTTTCACGGTTATCATTGCGTCTGCAAGTATCAATCGTGGGAAGGACGGTCAAAAAACACCGCTAATTTTTTATCAACTCAACTTTCTAATAAGAGAAAGCTTTTTTTAATCTCACCAAACGTCAAAAACGAGGAGAACACTCATCATGAGACGACTTCAAGTCATCACTCTGTCCGTTTTGTGTGCGGTTGCGATGCGCTGCGGCGGTCCACCAGCACCACCAACCATTGCCTCTTTCAAGGCAACACCTGAGTCAATCATCAAAGGCAAGGGTCCAGTTAACCTTGCTTGGGAAGTCTATGGCTCACCCGATACCGTCTTAATTGACGGCATGGAGCCAATGCTTCGTGCCGAAGGCGACACGATGATTGTCGGTAATTCAAATGTGAATCCCAGCCAAACAACAACATACCGCCTGTATGCAAGCAACGAAGGTGGTTCTGTTGAGCAAACCGTAACGGTTACCGTGAAAGACCCACCACCACCGCCACCACCACCGCCACCACCACCGCCACCACCACCGCCACCAACGCTCAGCAATGTTGGCGATATGCTTTCGTTCAACACTTCATTTGCTAAGAACGGCAAAATCACCGATGAATCTGATTTGAGCCGTCTTGCGAGCTTGTTGAAGGAAAAGGAAAATCTCGTAGTTGAAATTACGGGCTTTGCAGATGCTTCGACGCCCGCAAAGAAACAAAAAGCCGAAGCGATGAAGCGTGCCTCTGCGGTTCGTTCTTACCTCGTGAAGAACAAAATTGCAGGCAACCGCGTCGTCGTTGGCAAAGGTATGGCTTCTGGCAAAATCGAAGCGAAAGTTGTTCGCATCGTTGAGCCGAAAGCACCATCAAAAGGCAAAAAGAAAAAGTAATCTCGCGATAGATGGGGTTTTGAAGGCGGACAAGTGTCCGCCTTTTTTGTTCGACAACTGTTGTCCTAAAAAGGTTAGTCAGTTGGCTTTTCGGAGTCGCGCCATTGGAAGTTTGGGAGATTTTGAACGCGCTGAATCAGCCGTTCAGGATATTGCGTGCCTTCAATCGCGCCGCGAAAGGTGATGGATTGAATTTGATTGTTCTGAAAATAAACGGTGATTTCGTCGCCGCTGGTCAAGTTCGCGCCTTTCGGCTTGCCCTCGTCGAAGGTGTAGTAAAGGCTACGCGATTGCTTGAAGACGTCGGTGCGCTCAATCTGTGAAGTTTCATTAAAAGTAATCACCATTTCGTCGCCTGAAATTTGATTGAATTTTCTGCCCGAAATATCGAGCGAATCTTTTGAGGCAAGACAGGCGCGCCGATAAATGAACATTTTATTAATCCGATTCCGCCGCCCGTCCTCACGAAGTTCAACGACAATCGAGTCGCCTGTCAGTTGATTGTTTTCATACCAAACGATAGGATTTTCATAAAGCACAATCATCTTTTTTTGAAGTAGGTATCTTGCCTTGTTGGAGCGAGAGCGGAGCATGCCGCGCCGAATTCGGACGCTGTCGGTGATGTCAATGCGCGGCAAGGTATCCGACTCGCTTCGGAAAGCGTCCATGCGTTTAGAGCGAATGACAAGCGTATCAATTTCGCCCGACGAGGTCGTATCGATTTTGGTGAGAACAGGATTTCCTGTAATGAAACTGCGTTTTTCGTTGGTGAAATGCTCGCCGTAATCGCCTGTGATGACAATGTTATCGGTTGGATTCGTTACAACCACATTGCCCAATACAATCGCTCTGGCTTCGATGCGATAATAAACGAGACTGTCGGAGAAAATGAGATTGGCAGTATCTTTCAAAGATACTTTTTCGCTGAAATACGCCGTCTTGATGTCGGAGAAATAAAGCCCTTTTTGGCTGTTGAGCAAAACTTGTCGGTCGGTGAGGCTCACGTTTTTTTCAAGCAAGGACTTGCGCTCATCGGGGAAATAAAATCCTTCTTCGCCGCGAATGGTAACGGTATCGCGCACGATGACGATGTTGCCAACCAAACGAATTTTTCGGGATTGAAGAAATTGCACGGCAGTATCGCAGTCGACGGTCGTTGTCGTTTCAATGAAACGCACATCGCCGCTCACAATGCGAATCGGCTCGGAAACGGCGGGCGAGGTTTTCGTTTTCGGCGATGTAAAAGTGCCGCTTGAAATTTCATTTGCTCGGTCTAAAACGACGACGCGCTGTGCAGTATCCGATGGAGATTGCGCGTAAGCCTCTTGCGAAATTATCAGCAAGATGGCGGAAAAGAAGCGAAGCATAGAAAAGAAAAAGCCGCTTGCAGAGAAGCGGCATAGTTAGCGTTGTTGAAATCGTTAAAACGGCAAATCGTCTTTTGGCGGTTCGCTCGGCGGCATTTCAGAGACTTGCGCGGAGCGCGGTGCTGACGCTTTTGGCGAGGACGGCGCAGGCATCTCTTCATATACTGATGACGGCGGCGCAGGCGGCATTTGTCCCCCTTTATCGCTTTGCGACTTAGGCGTTAAAATTTGCATATCGGTGCAGACGACTTCCGTCATATAACTTTTTTTGCCCGTCTCTTTATCGTCCCAACTGCGCGTTTGCAATTTGCCCTCGATATAAACCAAACTTCCTTTGTGAAGATACTGCCGACAAATTTCGCCGAGTTTATCCCAAACGACGATTCGATGCCATTCGGTTTTATCAACGGTCTGTCCTGTGTTCTTATCCTTGTAACTTTCGCCGGTGGCTAAATTGAAATTGACAACGGTCGAGCCGCTGGGTGTGGAACGTGCTTCGGGGTCAGCCCCTAAGCGACCAATGAGCATTACTTTGTTGAGGTCTCGTGCCATAGTGGGAACAAGTTTGCATTTGAAAAATTTTGGGAATTTAGAAAAGGTTTCGAGAATTGCAAGCCTACTCAAAATGAAGCGGAGAGCGAATAAACTTCCGGTGTTTTCCCGACTCAAAAAAGGCAACAACTTCGTCGCGCTCAGGCGAGGGCGCGATTTCCGACTTAACGCGCTCCAACGCATTTGAAATGAGCAGTCCCGATTGAAAAATAATCCGATACAGACTGCGCAAAGAGGCAAGCGTTTCAGGAGAAAATCCCCGCCGCTTTAATCCGACAAGGTTTAATCCCTCATAGCGAAACGGCTCTCTGCCTGCCATCACGAAGGGCGGAACGTCATAAACGACGCGCGAAGAGCTCGCCACCATCGTGTGCCGTCCAATCCGTGTGAATTGATGAATGCCGCAAACGCCGCCAATCGTGGCATAGTCGCCAATTTCGCAATGCCCCGCAACTTGTGTCGTGTTTGAAATAATGACGTGATTTCCAACAACAACATCGTGTGCCAAGTGAACGTATGCCATGATGAGGCAATCTGAACCGACGAGCGTCTTTCCATTTTCGCCTGTGCCGCGATGAACAGTTGCATATTCGCGAATCGTCGTGTTATCCCCGATAATCGCAAAAGAGGTTTCGCCCTTAAACTTCAAATCTTGTGGAATCATTGAGACGACTGCGCCGACAAAAATTCGGCAGTGTTTGCCAATGCGCGCACCGTTCCCGATATACGCACGTGGCTGAACCACTGTGCCTTCTCCAAGCTCGACATCGTCCTCAACAATGCTATATGCGCCGATGCAAACGCCGTCAGCAAGTTGGGCTTTTGGGCTGACGATAGCGGTCGGGTGAATCTCAATGCTCATGGCAACTCGAATGATTGCAACTCAAATTATTACAACTCAAATTATTTGGTCGTGTCAGCATTTGGGCGATTTCTATTCGCTTGCGCTTTTGTGTCTTCAAGCTCTTTCTTTAAGAACGAATCTTGGCTGTATTGCTGTGAAAGCGATTGCAAAATGGTAACGGCTTTGTCATACTCGCCGACGGAGCGATATGCCGTCGCAAGAATATAACGCGGTGAAAGGTCGTTTGGATTGGCTTGAACACGGCGGTCGACGGATTCTTCCAGTGTGGGAAGCAACCGAGCAATTTGCGCTTTGCCATCGACTTTGGAATAAAGTTGAATAATGGCTTGCAAGATGCGGTAATCCATTTCGCCAATCGCCGTTGGCAAAATGGAGAGCGATTTATCCAAAAGTTGCGTCGCCAATTCTTTGTTCGAGACTTGCTTGATGTTTCCCTCTTTATCGCGAACAGATGAGACCTCATTTGGATTTTGTGCATAGTATTGCGCGAGTTGAAGCATAATCGTGCGATAATTGCTTACCATTCGGCGCGTGTTTTCATCGTAATAAACCGTCGGGTCGTCCAAGCGTTCGTAGCGATAAGTGTTTATCAACTTATCCCACATGATTTCAGGCTCAATGTAGCCGTAGTTATCCGTTTTAACGGGGACAA
>CALGMC010000046.1 GCA_937959145.1 uncultured Chlorobiales bacterium | reverse complement strand
GAAAAGCAAGTGCGCAACGTCCCCGACTTCCCAAAACCCGGCATCTTGTTCAAAGACATTACAACCGTTCTCAAAAACAAAACGCTTTTCAGCGAAACGGTCGAACAACTTGCTAAACAATACAAAGGCAAGAAGATTGATAAAATCGTCTCCGTCGAATCGCGTGGATTTATCTTCGGCGCGGCACTTGCTTATCAACTCGGTGCGGGCTTTGTGCCAGTGCGCAAACCGAACAAACTCCCTGCCGAAAAACTGCGCGAAGAATATGCGCTCGAATACGGCACCGACGCGCTTGAAATTCACCTCGACGCCATCAAAAAAGGCGAAAAAGTCTTGATTCACGACGATGTCTTGGCAACAGGCGGCACGGCACAAGCCACCGCTAAACTCGTTGAACGCCTCGGCGGAAAACTCGTTGGCGCGTGCTTTCTTATCGAACTTTCGTTTCTCAACGGTCGCGAAAAATTGCCAAACCTCGATATCCTTTCGCTCATTAAAGTTTCTTAACTCGCTTCTCAAAAACACATGCTTCTTATTGACGGCAAAGCCATTTCCGAACAAATCAAATCTGAACTTAAAATCAAAGTTGAAACTTACAAACAGCGCACGGGCAAGGTCGCGGGCTTATCGGTTATCATCGTTGGCGAAAATCCAGCCTCGCAAGTTTATGTGCGCAACAAAGCCAAATCCTGCGTTGAAATTGGCATGCGCTCAGAAGTGATTGAACTGCCTGCAACCATTTCGCAAGCCGACCTTCTCAAACGCATTGATGAACTCAACCACAATCCTGACGTGCATGGCATTTTAGTTCAACAGCCGCTCCCGAAACACATCGATGACTTCGCGATTACGCTCGCCATTCAACCTGAAAAAGATGTCGATGGCTTTCACCCTGAAAATGTCGGCAAACTGTGCATCGGTCGTTTAGACGAGTGCTTCATTTCTTGCACCCCGTTTGGCGTGATTGAACTTTTCAAACGCTATCAAATTCAAACCGAAGGCAAGCATTGCGTTATTGTTGGACGAAGCAACATCGTCGGCAAACCTATGGCAATGCTGATGATGCAAAAGTTGAAACAGATGAACGCCACTGTAACCGTCTGCCACTCTGCTACGCCGAACATTTCAGACTTCACGCGCCAAGCCGATATTTTAATTGCGGCGATTGGCAAAGCGAATTTCATCACGGCGGAAATGGTCAAATCGGGTGCGGTTGTGATTGATGTGGGAATTAATCAAATTGACGACGCCACGAAGAAATCAGGCAAGCGACTTGTCGGCGATGTTGATTTTGACGGCGTTTCAAAACTGGCTTCAGCCATCACGCCTGTGCCCGGTGGCGTTGGACCGATGACGATTGCGATGCTACTGAGCAACACGCTTACATCGTTTGAGCGACACTATCACTTGTCTTAATCTCAACCTTTCAGAATTTTTCGCACATGATTGCGCCTGTTCAAGAGCCTATATCGAGCGTTGATTCTTCAAGCCTTGCGCCGCCGCTCTCCGAAGCCTTGATTTCGCTTGGCAATTTGCGCCACAATGTTCGCGAAGTGCAGAAACTTGTTGGAAAGTCGCGTCGCATTATGGCAATCGTGAAAGCCAATGCGTATTCTCACGGCATTGATTTAATTGCACCTGCGCTCGTCGAAGAGGGCATTAGCGATTTTGGCGTGGCAAATATCAACGAAGCCGTTCACCTTCGCAAACTCCTCGAAGATTTTCCTGCACAGATTTTAGCCTTTGCCTCGCCACTTCTTTCGCAGATTGAACTTTACATCAAGCACGACATTTCACTCTGCCTTGGCGACTTTGAAACCTTGCGCCTTGCCGAAGCCCTTGCTCAAAAATTCGGAAAGCCCATCGACGTGCATTTGAAAATTGATACGGGCATGGGGCGCTTAGGCGTTCTTCCCAAAGAGGCACTTTTGCTCGCGCATGCCGTTGAACGCTCCGAACACTTGAACCTCAAAGCCGTCTTCACGCACTTTGCCTCGAGCGATTCCGATAAAGCCTTCACTCAAAAGCAACTTTCAACCTACACAGCATTGGTGAGCGAACTCGAGCACAGTCTTGGGCGAAGCGTTTTGAAACACACAGCAAATAGCGGCGCAGTCATCACAGAAAAAAACGCTTATCTCGATATGGTGCGTCCCGGCATTTTGCTTTATGGCTACACGCCGCGAACAGGCTTGAAGTCGCCGCTCTCGCTCAAACCTGTGATGCAGTTACAAGCAAAGGTTGTTTTCATCAAAACCGTTGAGCGTGGCACGAGCATTAGTTACGGTCGCAAATGGATTGCACGCAAACGCTCGCGCATTGCTACGATTGCCATTGGCTATTACGACGGCTATCACCGCAACCTTTCCAACAAAGCGAAAGTGCTTATCAACGGCAAGTTTTTTGAGCAAGTTGGCGCAGTTACGATGGACGCAATTATGGTGAATTTGGGAAACGACACGTCGGTTCAAGTTGGCGATGCGGCAGTGCTTTTTGGTTGGAATGAGGGCTGTGGCGCGAATGTTCTGACCGATAAAGAAGGCACCATTGTTTATGAACTGCTCTGCTCCGTCTCGCCGCGCGTGCACCGCACCGCTGTGGAGTAGCAAATCTTAATGTCGAAGATATTTCTATGAACGAGCACTTAGTCGAGTGGACTTTATTAAGGGAGAAAAATTATTTACAGTCTTGCATTGATTTACACTTAGAAAAAAAGATATGCGAACAGTTTACTACCGATTATGGTAGAATTGATTTTGCACACAAAATTAAAAATGATGGCTTCTTAATCACAGAATTAGAAACAATTATAGACACTCGTGCCAAACTTTCATACTGCATAGAACAAACAAAACAGTATCAAAATATACGCTTTAATTCTGATGAAAATCATTATATCTGCATACTATTAGCCAATCAAACTACCGATTATTATCAAAGAGAAATCAAAAACTTTTGCAATGAATCCAACATCAGGTATTATCTCTATGATTTAGATATAGTAAAACATCTCTATGAAAAAGAAATTGAAAAAGCACTTATCAATGTCGGTGTACCTTTAGCCAAACCTGTTGCTATGAATTTAACTCATTTAGCATCTTTCAATAGGTTTTTTATTCCTTTTTACTTAAATAACACAGACAGGCTTGTTAAAAATGATTTTTCATCTTTTTTTAATGTTTTGAATACTGAAAAATCACATTCTACTTTTAATGTAGTTTTTTATGGGTGCAGTTATTTTGACTTAGCTTACAAGGAGGAGGACTTCTACATTTTGACAAAATTAGGTATTGAATTTAGAGACAACCTAAACATTCATCAAATTGTGCCTAATGTTAAAAAGGTGGATTTAAGCATAGAACAGAAGCGAATTTTACTACAATCATTACTAAATGGCAATTTTTATGAAAAGAAAAGTAAAGTCAACATTTATTACTTTCTAAAATTTGTATCCCTTACCGAAGGCGAATGGATACCCAGAGGGCGAACTTTCGATAACAAAGCGAAATTAGATTTTGTCAATAATTTTCTAAAAATGAATTATACAGAAGGAACAGTAGCTGACTGGTTACGATTCACTTGCAACCATTGTGTAGAATTAGGATTAGTTGAAAGGATAAGAACACAAGGTTTCTATGATCGTGTAATTTTGACGACATTAGGTTCAAGAGTTATGAATTTCTTAGAATTTGACATTTCACACAAAAGAGAACAAGTACAAATTCCTTTACAAATATGAAAACAAGAGTTTATGTGATATTTGGTAGTGAATTTTGCTCAATATATGAAAACGGTGGATTAGATGAAATTATTGACGAAGTTCAGGTTTTCGAGTTTGATACTGAAAGAGAAGCTGAGTGTTTCTGTCTTGGGATTCGTGTGAGTACTGGTTATTTGGAAAGTTTAATAATTGAAGAAGATGAATACTTGGCAAATTTCAAAAATTGACTTAAAGTAAACTGTTTTGCTGAATTCATTGGCACAATCTGCGACTATCTAAAATAAGCATACAAAAAAGGGCGGATTGAAAACCCGCCCTAATTTCAACGCCCAATTTTCTTACACGCTAATTACTTGACCAACATCATCTTCTTCGTCTGAACGAAGGTTGCGTTTGACGCTCCATTCGTTGCGCTCGCTTGCAAGCGATAAATATACATGCCCGATGTCAGCCGACTTGCATCAAACAAAACTTGATACTCACCCGCAGCCTGAACGCGATCGACCAGCGTCTGAACTTCACGACCGAGAAAGTCATAGATTTTCAAACTCACAGAGCCCGTTTCTTTGAGGGTATAGGTTATGGTGGTTGTGGGGTTGAACGGGTTGGGATAGTTCTGCGAGAGGCTGTAGTTGAACACGCGGGGCGAGACCGTTTCACGCACTTCAACGCTGACGACCGAGGGGTAGTCGTGAATCGTGCCATCAAAATCCACCGAACGCAAGCGGTAGGTATAAGTTTTGCCCGCTTCAACCGTTGCATCAAGGAATGTATAGTTGGTGGTGGTATTGGCTGTGCCTTGACCTCTGAGTTCGGGCGAGAATTGATAGCTGGCAATCGTTGCAAACTCGCCTGCGTTTTCGCTGCGGCGCACTTCAAAGCCTGCGTTGTTGCGTTCCGAGGCGGTTTGCCATGTCAGACGCACACCGTTGGCGGTGGCGTTGCCAGTAAATGCGGTCAGTTCAACGGGCAGGGGATTATCGCCGCCGCCACCGCCGCCAATAGAAAACTCCGAAAACCCCGTCATACCTGATTGCACCACCGTCGGATCGGCTATCGTGCCCGTGTTTGCACTGCCTGTGCCTGCACCCGCACTTGACCAACTGCCGGCATTCGGTCGCTTGGCAATGCGCAAGGTCGCAACATTCGTTACCCCTGGCGTGTT
>CALGMC010000045.1 GCA_937959145.1 uncultured Chlorobiales bacterium | reverse complement strand
GTGGGCGTTAATTTCGTCAACGCGCGCCTGAGTTACAATCCCTTTGGCAATCCCACCTTGATTAGAAACCATAATCAACTTGAAACCTGCCTGTTTAGCGAGGGCGAGTGCATCGTCGGCGCGGTCAATGAGGCGCACTTGCTCGAGCGAAGTGATGGAATCAGGCGAGTCGTGGATAATCGTGCCGTCGCGGTCGAGAAAGAGCGCAGAGATGGTTTGCATATCAGATTGAGCAACACAATGTCGCTACTTGCTTTCAACGAGTTTGCGATAAAGCGCATTGTATTTTTCGGCGGAACTTTCCCAAGAGCAATCGGTCTGCATTGCATTTTCAATAAGCTTCTGCCACTCTTTCGGCTTTTTGTAGACTTCTAAGGCTTCTTTGACGCATTTGAGCATTTCAGCGACCGTGTATTTCTCGAACATAAAGCCGTTTGCGTTGCCTATGCCAGTTTTGCCATTTTTGTAAGGCTTGACCGAATCATACAAGCCGCCAGTGGCGCGCACAATCGGAACGGTGCCGTATTTGAGGCTATACATTTGGTTCATACCTGACGGCTCAAATTGACTTGGCATGAGGAACATATCCGCACCTGCTTCGATGAGGTGTGCCAGTTCGTCGTTGAAGGAAATGGTCGCGCTGAATTTTTCGGCATATTTGGGCGTGTTGCTCATCTTGCGGAAAAAGTCTTCATACTCGCGCTCGCCCGTGCCAAGCAAAACAAATTGCGCATCGAGAGCCATCAATTTCTCGAACCCTTCTTGAATGAGGTCAATGCCTTTGTGCGAAACAAGGCGCGAGATAATGCCGATAACAGGCACGCCTTCTTTGTAAGGCAATTTAAGTTTTTTCAGAAGGGCTTGTTTGTTTTCAAGTTTGCCCTCGACAACGCTGGCAAGGTCATAGTTCTTGACAATCAGTTCATCGGCTTCGGGCGACCAAATGTTTTCATCAATGCCATTGACAATGCCTTGCAAATCCTTCTTACGCTTATTGAGCACGCCTTTCAAGCCGCACGAGAGCTCATCGTCGGTTAAAATCTCTTCTGCATATTTTTCCGAAACGGTTGTAATCTTGTCCGAATATGTCAATCCGATTTTCATGAAGTTGAAACTGTCGCAGAACTCCAACCCATCGGGCGTAAATTCTTTTTCGGGAAGGTTCGACTTTTGGAGAACGGTTTTGTTGAACGCACCTTGATAGGCTAAGTTGTGAATCGTGAAAACCGTCTTCACATTTTTGAAGAACGAATCGTTGTGATAAACGAGCTTCAAATAGGCGGGAATAAGAGCCGTTTGCCAGTCGTTGCAGTGAATCACATCGGGCTTCCATCCAAGGGCTTTGAGCGTCTCGAGCACGGCGCGATTGAAGAAAATGAACCGCTCGTCGTTGTCAGGAAAATCCTTCTTCGTGTTAGGATTTACATAAAGCCCATCGCGCTTGAAAAAGCCTTCGTGATAGAGAAAGTAAGTTTGAATTTTGCTACTCGGGAGCGCGGTAACCTTGACATTGAGAAGTTCGGTGCGATTACCAATCGGGACGGGAATATCTTTGAGGCGCAGGACATCGTGCAGGCGGAACTTGCGGTCGTTGATAATGCCATATTTCGGCATCATAATTCGCGATTCATTTCCGCAATCTTCCACCGCTTGTGGAAGCGAGCCCATCACATCGGCGAGACCGCCTGTTTTCGCAAAAGGAACAACTTCACCAGAAACAAATAAAATTTTGAGCTTTTTCGCCATTGAAAAGCGGAATTGAAAGATTTAATGTTAAAAACGAAAGATTAGCCTCTAATTTACGCAAAGAACGCGAGATAAGCAATGCAAAATTCTGCGACGTTCAAGCATAAAAGGCACACTTTTGCATTTCGCTGTGCTGTGTGCTACATTCATCTCTGTTTTCACATTAAACTTTTCTCTAACAACTAATCAACAGCACAAATGAGAAAGACACGATTGCTCTTGCTCACGCTCCTTTGCCTGACGAGCCTGAGCCCGCTTCAAGCACAGACGTCCGACCTACGCATGCGGACTATCCTCGAGGAAATGCCCAATGGCGAAGCCCGCGCCGCGCAAACGCCGTATTCGTCCACCGAAAACACGGAAGCCATTACTGCCGCGCCGCCGTTCAACGCAACCTCCTCACTTAATCGCGGACCGAACGGAGCGACGCGCTACCAAATTGTCCTTGCCTTTTACAGTGCGGCTGAACTTGCGGCGGCAGGATTTCAAAACGGCGGAACCTTCACATCGTTAGGGTTTATTTACGCCGATGCAAATACCACCGCACAACCAGCAGTGAATGGAAACATCAAATTTTACCTCTTGAACTCTACCGATGTCTCGGGCGCAAGCTATCCAACCGACTGGGCGACGGCAACTGCACCCGCCACCGTTGTCTATGACGGACCGATTACGCTTCCTGCCGTCGTTCCCGGTCAAGTAATTCCGTTTGATGTTACCCTTACGACGCCCTTCACCTACACTGGCGGAAGCATTTACTTGATGTATGAATACACCAACCCAACCAACCCGATTTTAACTGCTTCAGCAACGTATCAAACCAATAGCACCACAACACCTGCTGGGCTGATTACGCGCAATGCTATATCGTCTACAGCACTGCCAACCACGCTCGGCGCGACATCAACCTTCCGACCAGTGATTCGCTGGGGCTATGATGGTCCCCCAGTTCCTGACGCTGAAGTGTTAGGGCTGTATCCTTACGGCTTTACCTCGAGACAACATTCAGCGAACCCAATCGTTGCGTTGGTTCGCAACAATGGCAGTGTGAATTTGACCTACACCGCCACGCTGACTGTGAAGGATTCCGCAACTGGCAACGTAAAATTCACCGACAATACCACGTTTGCCAATGTGAATATGACGGGCGGCGAAATCGATACGCTCGTCTTCAACAACTGGTCGCCAACGGTGGACGCCGTCGATAGCATTTTGATTTCGGTCAATGTAACCAGCGGCACCGACCCGAACCTTGCCAATAATGTTGCGGGCTTAAAACAAGTTGTAACCGCAGACCGCGTGAGCCATCGTCAAAACGCGCCCACGACGCTTGGCGTTGGAACCACAGCCGCAGGCGGTGCGGATATTGCCGTAAAAATGCGCTCAAATGGAGCGAAAGTAATACGCTCTCTCTCGTCTTTGTTTACCTCAAACGGTCAAACGATTACATTTGGCATTTGGGAAGCCAATGCAAATGGCACGCCGGGCACACGCATTTGGACCTCTGCACCGCAAACCACCAGCAATAGCGTCTTGACCGTAACCGTGCCAAACATTGCCGTCAATGGCGACTTCTTTGTGGGCGCAACGCAAACCGCCGCCACAAACTTCGGCATGGGATACCAACCAGAATCACCGCTTCGTCCAAATACTTTCTACTTTGCGTCTCCAACAGGCGGAACATTCGGACTGCTCAATCCGCCGTTCCGAATTTCAATTGAAGCCGTGTTAGATGACCCACCACCACCACCTGTGCTTGCGCCGTTCTCGTTGCTTTCACCGCCGAACAATACCAGCGTAACGGTTTCTGCGTTGAGCAATGCGCCGATTAACATCACTTGGAACGCTTCAGGCACAGGCTTTCCATCTTACAAGTGGTTTTATTGGGTGGGGACAGCAACCGGCACGCCGACGCTTGTTGTGCCCTCGAATGCAAACGGTTTCGATACAGTTCTGACGCTCACCTCGAGCGGCGTTGATGGCATTTTAGCCTCGCTCGGTCTGAACCCCGGCGATTCAGTGCAAGGGCAATGGCGTGTTTTTGCCTACTCGTCGCCGACAGACTCGTTAGGCTCAACGCAAACCTTTAACATCACGCTCCGCCGCGCACCGCTTGGGCAAGTGGCGATTTTGTTGGATACAACAGTTGCAACCATGCGCGCCAGCCGCGACACGCTCATTAACTACCTCAACGCCACAGGCAGAACCTTCGATGTGATTCACCGTGGTGGACCAACGGCAACCATTCCCATTCCGTCGCTTTCGCCTTACCAATTCGTCTTCTTGCTTGGCGAAGGC
>CALGMC010000044.1 GCA_937959145.1 uncultured Chlorobiales bacterium | reverse complement strand
TTTAGCCACAAGCACATGCCCTGATTCATGATAGGCAGTTACTTCTTTATCCTTTGCGGAAATTAAGACACTTTTGCGTTCTGGTCCCATCAACACTTTGTCGCGCGCTTCTTCGAGGTCAGCTCTGGTTACTTCGGTGCGGTTTGCACGTGCGGCAAGCAAGGCGGCTTCGTTGCAGAGATTGGCTAAATCGGCACCCGCAAAGCCGGGCGTGCCTTTGGCAATCGTTTTGAGGTCGACGTCCTGCGCGATTGGAATTTTGCGTAAGTGAATTTTGAGAATTTTTTCTCTACCGACGACATCGGGCTTATCGACAACGACTTGTCGGTCAAAGCGTCCGGGACGAAGCAGAGCCGAGTCGAGCACATCAGGGCGGTTTGTAGCGGCAAGTAAGATGATGTTTTCACTTGTATTGAATCCGTCCATCTCGACAAGGAGTTGATTCAAGGTTTGTTCGCGCTCGTCGTGTCCGCCGCCTAAACCTGCGCCGCGTTGGCGACCGACTGCGTCAATTTCATCAATGAACACAATGCACGGTGCATTTGCGCGCGCTTGTTCAAACAAATCTCTCACACGGCTTGCGCCAACGCCGACGAACATCTCGACAAAATCTGCGCCCGACATTGAGAAGAACGGCACGCGGGCTTCTCCTGCAACGGCTTTGGCAAGCAAGGTTTTGCCTGTTCCGGGCGGACCGAGCAAGAGCACCCCTTTCGGAATTTTTCCGCCCAACGCTTGATACTTTTCAGGTGCTTTGAGAAAGTCGACCACTTCGCGCAGTTCTTCTTTGGCTTCTTCGCATCCTGCCACATCGTTGAATGTTACTTTCGTGTCCATTTCTGTAATCATTTTCGCGCGACTGCGTCCGAAATTGAACACATTGCGCGACATACCATTTTGCGCGCTCATTCGTCGAATCAAGACGAAGTAAATCAACGCGATGATAATCCATGGGGCGAAGTAGAGCAGGAGTTGCGACGCGCCTTCATCTTTGACTTCGACGCGGAACTTAATTTCCTTTTCAATCAATACCTTTGCATCTTCATTTGTAAAAGTGGGCAGTTTAACGGCGAACTTGTTCGTGCGTTTCTGGCTTCCGTCAATTGTTGTAATCGTTTCAAAGTTTTTGAGGTCGCCTTTGAACCGTGCTGTTCCGCTTGCGTCAAGTTTTTCAATCACGCCTTCACGAACCAAATTTTTATTAACCAACTGCACATATTCGTTGTAGGAAATTTCAGGCTCTTGGGGTTCGGCGGGCGAAAAGAGCCGTTGAAGCAATAGGAACACGCCGAAAATCAGCACGCCATAAATGAGAAATCGAATGGTGCGTTTTGTGCCGTCTTCCTCGCCGTTGCCATTGTTGTTGTTTCTTCCTCCAAAGATAGGGTCGCTTTCTCGCACAGGCTTAAAGCGGTTGCGTCCGTTTTCTTTTTTGGATTGGGCGGGGCGGTTTTTCAAAAATTCGTGGTCAGCCATGATTTACTTCTGATTGGTTAATCCGTTAAACTTGTTGTTGGATTCACGGCAAATCGCTTCGAGATTCAATCATTCCGAAAGTCGATAAATGCTTTTCAAGTTACGTTTCTTCTGCTTGTAATCTAAACCGTAGCCGATTACAAAATGTTTCGGAATCGTAAATCCAATGTAATCAATCTTAAAGGTGAGTTCAGAGACGCCCTCTTTGAAGAGCAGTGCGCAGAATTTGAGCGAGTTCGGTTCTTTTTGAAGCAGGGCTTCGCGAATGTAGTTCATGGAAAGTCCTGAGTCGACGATGTCGTCAATCACAATCACATCTCTGCCTTTGATGTCGGCGTCGATGGGTTTAAGGAGTTTGACGTTGCCTGATGAAATTTTCGCGTCGCCGTAGCTGGAAAGTTTGTAGAAGTCGATTTCAATATCGATATCCGTAATCGCGCGGCAGAGGTCAGCCGTAAAAATGAATGCACCATTCAGCAAACCGATGAGAATCGGCGTTTTGCCTTTGTAATCTTGCTCAATTTGTCGTCCTAATTCTCGAACACGCGCTTGAATTTCGGCTTCGGTGATAGCGACGACGAAAGTGTCATTATCAATGTGGACGGGCTGTTGGTCGGCGTTCAAGGTCGGAAAATGGTTGATTAATGATTGATGTTGATTGAGATATGGGCGGTTTGTTATGAAATCTTTAACGAAGATAAGAAATCGCTTGAAAATTTTGTGCGTATCTTTGCGCGCTTTCAATGTTCAACCAACGCCGAATGACGATTTCAAAACAACTTCCCAAATTTTTTCTCTTTCTTGCAGCGGTGTTTGCCGCTGTGGTTTTCATTTTCTCGATGAAAGGTAAATTTGGCAATGTTCTCATTCAGCCCCTTTCGCTCTACCCCACAATCCTTTCACCGATTCCGTTTTCGTTTTACATCTTTGCGTTGCTTCTGGTAGGCATGTTGGGGTTAAGTCTGTTCCAATTTTTTCCGAAACAGCGCACGAATAAGCGGCTTGCCAAGTCGCGCTTTCACCTTTCGGCGAGCATGCTCTTATTCGGATTGTGGGTCATGGCGTGGTGCTACGATTTGCTTCTTGCAAGTTCGATTTCCGCAATGCTCTTGGTAGCTACGCTTGCGCGGGCGGCGATGAATTTAGAACTACGCGCCGTCGCGAAACCGAGTGAGATTTGGCTTTTGCGCGCCCCGACGATGCTTTTTTTCGGGTGGGCGACATTTCTTGCCGTTGTGAATTGGGCAACACTTTTTCAATCGCTGAAATGGAATCTCAAATGGCTTTCGCCTGACGCTTGGGCAATTCTTCTGATGATTACGCTTGCTTTGCTTTCGCTTTGGATTTGCTTCCGCTATCTCGATTTATTTTTCATCTCGGCTGTTGTTTGGGGGTTTGTCGGCATTGCGCTCAAAAAAGGCGTGAGCGTTTCTGTTAGCCGAACGGCTTGGCTTTCCATTTTTGTTATGGCGTTAGTTGTCTTGATTAAAGCCCCGCGCAAACTGCTTGAAGATGTTTGATATTACCTCACCGCTTGCCAATCGCGAGCATATCGGAAGTCAATGCCGAGCGTGCGCGGCGAGATTTTGGCAATTACGGGCGTCAATCGCTTGAATTGATTGCGCACCACAAGGCGTTTAACTTTGGCAAGAAATTCGGGCGGAACGCCATCGGCGAGCAGTTCCTCGTCGTGCAACCGCAGTTCAATGAGTTTGTAGAGCAGAGCATCAACTTCCTGATAGGTAAATCCTAACTCCGCTTCGTCGCTCTGACCTTCCCACAAATCCGCACTTGGCTTTTTCTCGATAATGCTTGATGGAATATCGAGGTGCTTAGCAAGTTCCCACACTTGTGTTTTGTATAAATCGCCGATGGGATTGATTGCCGACGCCATATCGCCGAAGAGTGTGCCGTATCCTAAAAGCAACTCGGTTTTGTTGCTCGTGCCGATGACGAGACGATTGTCGCGCGCGGAAATGTCGTAGAGGGTTATCATGCGCGTGCGCGACATCACATTGCCGCGTCGAAGATGATTAGCGTCGGGCTTATCGCTGAAAAAGGCGTCAACGGTTGCGGTAATTTCTCGACGCTCGCTGGCGATTCCCAACTGTTCAATCAAGCATTGCGCGTCGCTCAAACTATCGGCACTGCTGGTTTTGTAGGGCATCATCACGGCGAGCACATTTTCTTTGCCCAAGGCTCTTGTTGCAAGTGCGCACGACACAGCGGAATCTACGCCGCCTGAAAGCCCTAAAACAACTTTCGTGAATCCTGATTGGCGGACTTCGTTGCGAATGAAATTGACGAGAATCGTCTCCACAGTCGCATAGTTAAGATGGTGCATAGCGGCAAGCATTTAGGGTTGCAGTTATTTCTCTGCAATTACGGATTCTTCGACGACTTTTCCATCTTTGAGCACAACGGTTCGGTCGGCAATTTCCGAGACTTCTTTTGAATGTGTGGCAATGATGAAGGTTTTTCGTTCTTCTTCGGCAAGCGTGCGAATGAGTTCGAGAACTTGGTCGGCATTCTTGGAATCCAAATTTCCTGTGGGTTCATCGGCAATGATAATAGCGGGGTTGTTCATCAAAGCGCGAGCGATGGCGGTGCGTTGCATTTCGCCGCCCGAAAGTTGAAACGGCTGATGATGAAGCCGATGCGATAGCCCAACGCGCTCGATGAGTTCCTTTGCACGAGCGTCGACTTCTTTTTCCGCTCTCTTCAAGAGCAGGCTTGGGAGCATCACGTTTTCAATCACTGAAAGCGTCGGCATGAGATTAAAGAATTGAAAAACAATTCCGATTTTTTCACGGCGAAATGCGGTGAGTTCCTTCTCGCTCATCGCGCCGATGTTCGCGCCGTCGATTTCAACCGTTCCGCTTGTCGGTAAGTCAATCGCCGAAAGGATATTGAGCAGTGTGGTTTTTCCGCTTCCTGAACTGCCCATTAACGCAAGCAATTCGGCACGTTCAACCGAGAGCGAAACGCCTGAGAGCGCGAAGACAGGTGCGGTTTTCTCGTTGTAGATTTTGACGACGTTGGAAAGACGAATGATTGACATGGTTTGTGGTCTTGAATTAACTCTGGCAAACTCAACGCCGTTCAGCGAATAGACGTTTTCTTTCTCGCCGACTCAAACGATTGACAAATAGATTTCGTTATTTTTGCTCAATAAACTTTTACACACATGGCAAATAAAAAAGTCGTCGTCGGTATGTCGGGCGGCGTAGATTCGAGCGTGGCGGCATGCTTGCTTGCCGAACAAGGCTACGAGGTCATCGGCATTACGATGAAAACTTGGGACTACGACATGGCAGGCTTGGGCAAATCGTCCAAAAAGGAAACAGGCTGTTGCTCTTTGGAATCAATTAACGACGCGCGTAGCGTTGCCGTCGCCAATGGGTTCTTGCACTACACGATTGACTTTCGCGACGATTTCGGCGAAGCCGTCATCGATTACTTCAAAGACGAATACCTGCACGGCAGAACGCCGAACCCGTGCGTGATGTGCAACACGAAAGTCAAATGGGATTCGCTCTTGCAACGCGCTAAACTTTTGGGCGCAGATTATATCGCCACAGGGCATTATGCGCGCGTCAAAGAAATTGACGGACGTTATCGGCTCTTCAAAGGCAAGGATACAAACAAAGACCAAAGTTATGTGCTCTGGGGCATTTCGCAGGAGGCACTCGCGCATACGATTTTCCCGCTCTCCGAACTCACCAAACCCGAAGTGCGCGACCTTGCCCGAAAGTTCGGCTTGAAAGTTGCCGATAAAGGCGAGAGCTACGAAATTTGCTTCATTCCCGACAACGACTACGAGCGATTTCTCAAAGAAACCATTCCGACGCTCGAGAGCGATGTTGCAGGCGGAAAAATTTTAGAC
>CALGMC010000043.1 GCA_937959145.1 uncultured Chlorobiales bacterium | reverse complement strand
AATAATGTCGGTGCGCGGCGTCATGACTTTGCGCACAGGCTTTTCGCGAAAGTCGAGCACGCTGTCAATCAAGCGTTTTTCGGTTTGTTCTAAATTCGCTCGCTCAATGCCGAGTTCGGCAATGGCTTGAATTTCCTCATCGGAAAATTCCTTTTTGCCTCTCACTTTGAGTTTCAATTCCATCACCAGCGACTCCAAAAACTTCGAGCCTTGAATCGCCGCTTCGGTGAAAGGATAAAAGAGAATTTGAAAAAAATTCACGACGCGCACCGCACGCACGGCAAGCGATTCAGGGTGCTTTGCCGCAAAGGTTTTGGGCGCAATCTCTCCGAAAATTAAAATGATGAACGCCATCGCAACCACCACGAGCGCAAACGGCAAGGCACTTCCTTGAAGGTGCAACGCTTTTTCTTCAATCCATCTTTCAGTAAACGAGACCGCCGTTATGACAAGCGCGGCGTTTGCGAGCGTATTGCCAATCAGCATCGTCGCCAAAAGCCGTTTCGGGGTTGCAAGCAACGATTGAATTTTTGCAAAAACCGCATTGCTTGGTGCGTGCTCATTGATGATGTTGTTTTTTAACGAAAAAAACGCAACCCCGCTAGCCGAAAAAAATGCGGAAAATCCAAGTAAAATCGGAAGGGCAATAACCAGCGGTGCGTAACTCAAAAGAAACTCTGATAAGTCTATATCCATCAATTCTCGTGAATGTCGTTCTGCTCCATGATACAAAGCCAAGCTTCAATCGGCGTGAAGTTAATCAACACTTCCATGAAAAATCTACGAAACTTTTAACAGTTAAATGTTGTAACACGAATTGATTCAATTCAAATTTGACAACTCAAACATAATGCTCATTCTACACATGACGAAATCACTCACTTCTCTTTTGGTTGCGCTGTTCGTTTCTGTTGCCGCCAACAGTGCGTTTGCTCAAAGCACTTGGACGATTGACGGCTCGCACTCCGATGTCTCGTTCAACGTCTCACACTTAGTTGTTTCAGAAGCGACAGGAAAGTTCAAGAAGTTCGACGGCGAACTCAAAGCCAAGAACGACGACTTCACCGATGCTGAAATCGCCTTCACGATTGACGCCGCCAGCATCAACACCGAAGATGAAAAGCGCGACGGGCACTTGCGTAGTGCCGATTTCTTCGACGTCGCCAAATATCCAACGATAACATTCAAAAGCAAGTCCTTCAAAAAAGTTGACGGTAATAAGTATAAACTCGTCGGCGACCTAACGATGCACGGCGTAACGAAAACCGTTGAACTCGACGCCGTTTTCAAAGGCACAGCCAAAAGTCCGTGGGGACAAACCGTCGGCGCGTTCAAACTCTCAGGTGCCGTCGACCGCAAAGATTTCGGGCTAACATGGAACAAGACGCTTGACAATGGCGGCTTGCTCGTTGGCGAAATCGTAAATATCACCGCCAACATTGAAGTTATCAAGAAGTCTTGACGGCTTTAACCTCATCATCTCTTCAACTCAAACGTTCTTTAACAACATGACCAACACACAGCAACTTTTCCGAGATGTTCAACACTGGTTTTCAAAAGGAAAATCGGTCTATGAAGTTCAGGGCAAGGTGAACCAAAAGTATCGCCTCATCATACCACTGTCTTTTTTAGATCGCCTCTCTCACACTCGTGAAACTGTTTAACCCCCTTTTGCTCTCTGGTGGCGCGACACTTTGTTGAAAGAAAAATCGTTGTATCTTCTGCCAAATTCTATCAACAAAACAGTCGCGCCGTTTCCTCAACCTTAAAAACGGCGACAGATGAGTAACGATGTTATGAAACTTGAAGATGAAATCAAGCAGACGAAGCCGTTTCAAGACGAGTTCCACAAGGCGGAAGTGAATCTCATCTACACATATCATTGGCTTCAGGCGCATGTTGAAGCGCGGCTACATGGTGCTGACATTACGCTCCAGCAATACAACATTTTGCGCATTTTGCGCGGACAGTATCCGAATCCTGCAACCATCGTGCTCCTCAAAGAGCGCATGCTCGACCGCGAGTGCGACGCCTCTCGCCTTGTCGACCGCTTGGTTCAGAAATCCCTCGTCTCACGAACGTTATGCTCCAAAGACCGACGCAAGGTCGATGTGCTCATTACGCAAAAGGGATTAGACTTGCTCAAAATGATTGACCTACGCGAGAGTTTTCTCAAACAACACGCAACTTTAAGCGAAACCGAAGCAAAAACCTTGAACGCTCTGCTCGATAAACTGCGAGGATAATCCCTCAATAGGTCGGCTTTTCAGCAGGCGGAATGTAGTGAAAGAAATCTCGGTAAAATCGTTCTGTATAAGACGCAAGCAGTTCCGCAACGCGCGCCCGCTGTTCGGATTTCACGATGATGCCTGCGTGATAGGGCTTGTGCATTTTCCAATACACTTCGGGGTCGTTGTAGCCTGATAAATCTGGCCATTCTTGCTTTGCCAATGACACCATCAACCCGGCGTAGTTGCGCTTGACTTCAGGGACTTTGTATTTTGTGCCTTGTGCTTCAAGTTTTGCCCACTCTGCCCAGAGATTCATGCCTGTTGCCGCTTCGACGAGTTCAACAATGTTTGCGCCGCCCACCCGCGCCGATGTTTCGAGAAAATAAAACTTTCCATCTTGCCCTTTAATAAACTCCGTATGTGAGACGCCAATGTTATGCCCCATCGATTTCATGACTTGTTCATTGAGCGCGAGCAAGGCTTGTTCGTCGGGCGAGCCATATTCCATCGTGCGCGTCGTGAAGACGGCACCTTGATGCGCCACGTCCATCGGTGGCTTGCCATATTCGCTGGCAATGGCGAAAATCACTTTCCGATTTTGAATGATAGAATCGACGTGATAGACATTGCCCGGAACATATTGCTCCATCAAGTAGAACGACTGCCTATCGCCGAGTTTATCTAAGGCGCGCCAAAACTCATCTTCATTATGCACTTTGATGATGCCTGCGGCGGAAGCAGCTGAGCGCGGTTTGATAAGATGCGGAAACGGCACGCGTGCAAAGTAATCTTTGATGTCGTTGTAATTCAAGACGTGAACGAACTCTGGAACAGGAAGACCGTCCTCTCTGGCTTTGGTGCGCATGGCAAGTTTATCGCGGAAGTATCGTGCTGTCGTATCGCCCATTCCCCCGATGCGCAGATGTTCGCGAAGAGCCGCCGCAACCTCCACGTCGTAGTCGTCAAGTGCGACGATTTTATCAATCTTCACGGTTCGCGCCAAGTAGCTCACGCCGAAAATGACATCTTGGCGATTCCACTCTTTGTTGTTGTCGGGAATGTAGTAAATCTCGTCGATGAAGTCGCGAGGCCAATCGGCATGTTCAAGGCTTTTAGAGGTAAGCAGAATCACTCGGCATTCTTGTCGCTTTGCTTCACGCAGAAACTCATGTCCTTTTTCGTAGCTGGCAAGGCATAGAAAGGTCAGGGATTTAGACTTTGGCATGGTGTTGAATGTTGTTGTGTTGATAGCAATTGTGTAAGAAAGATTCAACTTTTGCGCTTCATTTGCAAATTCAAAAAAGCCGTGCGCGCTGTGTGGGGGTAACAGCGAAGCACGGTTGTGGTTGTAATTCGAGTTCAACAGGGGATAAAAACAAGCAATAGAACGCAAGTGGGCGAGAGCGTCAGTAACTTGCCTGACAACTCGTTATCGCAAAGAACTTTGCGGGAGTGCTATTTGAAGGGGAATCTTAAAAGTCGTTTTTCGTCAGTCAGTTACACAAGGGGTATGGGAGGACTGACTAATTACTACGATACAAATATCGGGTATTTCACGGGGATTGAGTTATTCCGATTGTTACATTTTTATGACACTATTGTTACTTTTTCACGCTTTTAGAGGCGAATTCAGACGGTGATACCCCAAAACGCTCTTTGAATCGCTTTGAGAAATAGCTGTAGTTTGTGCCGAATCCGACTGTAATGCAGACTTCGGCAACGCTCATTCTGCCCTCTTGCAGCAGTTCCGCCGCACGCCCTAAGCGAATGGAGGAAATAAATTCCAAAGGAGAAAGCCCGACAAGGGATTTGAGTTTGCGAAAGAGTTGGACGCGGGAGAGAAACACATCAAACGCCAAGCGGTCGACGGTGTAAGTTTCATCAGATAAGTGTTTTTCAAGGGTTGTGCGCACTTTGGTTAGGAAGGGGTCTTCTTTGGGTACGGTCGGTTGAGCGGCACTCGTCGGCACTTGGGTGAGTTGGCGGAAGAAGGCTTCGCGCAGGGCTTTGCGTTGCAAGAGCAGGTTGCGTACTCGCGCTGAAATTTCCTTGACATTGAAAGGCTTGTGAATGTAGTCGTCGGCACCCACTTCGAGCCCTTGCAACTTATCTTCAAGTTCGTTTTTAGCGGTAAGCAAAATAATCGGAATATGACTTGTCGCATTGCGCGTCTTAAAGACTTTGCACAATGTATAGCCGTCCATTCCATTCATAACCACGTCGCTGATAATCAAGTCAGGAATGCTCTCTTCGGCAATTCGCAAGGCTTCTTCGGCACTCACGGCTTCACGCACTTCAATCTGTCCTGATTCAAAATGTTGTTTGAGCAACTGGCGGACGGCATCGTCGTCTTCCACGATTAAGATGACTTCTTTGTCGCTCCCCGACTTTTCTTCTTCTTCTGTCAGTTTATCGATACTCGCGTTGTCAAGCAATGCTGTATGAAGTTCTGTCGCCTGCGCAAGGAGCGATTGAAGTTGCTCGCGGTGCGCCATTTCTACTTTACTGGTTTCAGAAAAGGCTTGATGCAAAGCGCAAAGTCCCTCGTGCAAACTGGCAATCTTTTTGGCAATCTCGAGAATGTGCAGTTGCATATTCGAAACCTTCAAATTTGAATTGGGCACGCCGTCTGCAAAACTCAACGCGCATGTTGAACGTTCAGGTGGGGGCTTTTGCTGGCGCGCTTATCGGACGGAAATCATCTTGAACTTTGAGATGCTCTTGGATTTGAGTCCATAGAAATATAGCCCTTGTTTTAATCCCAATTGATTACAATCAAATGAATAGAACCCTCGCGATTTTCGTTCATTAAACACGGTTAGAATTTCCTTTCCGTATATGTCATAGAGTTTGAGCGTGGCATGCTCTACTTCGTCATGCGGCACGAAGTTGAATTTGATGGCGGCTTTATTTTTCAGATGCGGCGGCTTGGGTTGATGTGCCATGTCGGGAAGGTCGTGAATAATCTGATGCTTATTCAATCCAAAAAAATAATAGAGCATTTCGGATAGCCTGCCGCGCCAATTTCCCCACGAGTGGCTTTCGTTGGTTTCACGATAGTAGAGCGCGTAGTTATTCTCGATGAAGAGGTCGCGCATTTCGCGCGTTTTCTGAAGCGAATCGTAAATAACGCCAGATGAGAGATAAATTTTGAGCGGCAAATGCTTCGCCTTACGATACATTGCAAACAGTTCAGGCTTGTTCCAAAACGATGGCGACTGAATTGCGAGCAAGTGAAAGTAATTTGAAAACGCCACACCGAAATAGCCCGCACATAAACCGCCCATTGATGTTCCTAAAATCACGCGCGCCTTCGGGCTGGGATTGGTTTTGTAAGTTGAATCAATCTTTGGAATCAATTCTTCGGTGATGAATTTGCCAAACGTTTCGTTCATCGGATACTCTTTCAATCGGCGATTTTCGCTTTTGTTGCGCGGGTTGCGCGGGTCAATAAAAACGCACATCACAGGCGC